>CAMWLX010000024.1 GCA_947175225.1 uncultured Porphyromonadaceae bacterium | reverse complement strand
GTTTATGGGTTTATAGGTTTATGGGTTTATAGGTTTATAGGTTTATAGGCTAAGTGCTTGGGAGAATAATCTTATAACCTCATGACCATCAACTTTCGCAAGCGAAAGTTGAATTAATTAGCCTATATTTTCACTGCGCTTAAAGAGAGAGCCTGTCGGGCATACGAATCGGCAATATGGACGTGTGATTATAGCAGATAGCACTACAAATAGGATTGCCGCTCCAATAATCCACCAGGATGCAGATTCAAACTGAAATGCCTGGAAGAGTTCAAGATCCATCCATCCGGTAAGGCAGTCTGCCCACAAGAGCAGCATCAGTACAGCCCAGAGTATCTTTCTAAACCAGTCGAGTCCATGAAGCACTTTTGCTGAGATATGCAGCTTGTATCCGCAGATATGAGCCATCAGTTGCTGAGCCGACCCGAGAGGACAGATATGGGTGCAATAGTGTTGAGGTTTGCCAAAGAGCGGATAGATGAAGGCTGCTATCAGCATGGCTATAGCCACGAGTCCAGCTGGCAACGTAAAGCCTCCCGATAGGTATTTCAGCATTAGGGAATAGTCGAGAAATTGTCCGCACCAGAATCCAAGCACTATTACGTTGGCAATGAGTTGCACATTATGATAAACCTTGTTTTTCACAAACAATGGCAGTATGCAAGCAGCCAATGTGACAGCAAGTGCTATCCATATCTTCCAAGGAGTATTGTTGCCGGGCTTGGCATTAGTGTTTTGATAGTGGGCAAGTCCGGCATTGACATTGGAGATAATGGCTGTAGATGAGTATGTCGCGCCACTTACAGCATCTACCTTCATTTCAAGAGCTTCGGCAGGAGTCTTGCCATTCCACTTGCTGAGCAATTCAGCGGCACGGCTGAAGAAAGAAGGGGTCTCTGCGTTTGGCAGAGCTTTTATCTCAGAGATCTTTCCATCTTCTATGTATATATCAAGAGGTACCGGTCCGGCATAGCCGGCTATTGTTCCTTTCATGCCTTCCGTATGGATGACTGCATTTCCAGTCGATTGCAAGATTATTGTGTCAGCCGGCTCTTCAGAGTTATTGCCGGCTGTTTCAATTCGTTCTAAACTTTTGCCGAAAAGAGTCTTATTGACAGTAATAGCAGCCGCCATCATCATCAATATTACCAATATTAAACTTAAAATCCTTCCTTTAATTGTCATTGTCGGCTTAAAAATTTAATTTTGCAACCATTCCATATAGATATAACGAATTTCACGCCAAATCTATTTTATTCCTTACCTCACTATCACCTTAGCCCAATCCTCTGCCCTAATACAAAGCAAGAAAAAGAGTTGTGGATATTGGATGGCAATATATTTTTTACTACTTTTGTAGCCAAAATATTCTACAACTTCAATATCTTATGAAAATTAGTCAATTCCTTGCAGGCTTGCTGTTAGCCTCGCCTTTTGCCTTGAATGCACAAGTAGTGATCGATATCGACGCTGCTCAGAGAGGTCCTCTGGTCAGCCCTACACATTATGGTATATTCTATGAAGATATCAACCATGCTGCTGACGGAGGTCTGTATGCAGAATTGATTCGCAACCGATCATTTGAAGATGATACGACTCCTTGCAACTGGCATAGTGTCGGGGATGCCCAAATAGCTTTGGTTCAGAATGATTTGCTCAACAATGTTCAACACAATGCTCTTAACGTCATAGTCTCTCAGCCTGGCGACGGAGTACGCAACGAAGGTTTCTGGGGAATAAACGCCGTGAAAGGAACTGCCTATAAACTATCCTTTTGGGCAAAGAGCGACAAGACATATAAAGGAACTGTGACGGCTCGTCTTCAGTCGACGGATGGTCAAAATCTCGGACAATCTGATATTAAGGTAGCTTTATCCAAAGATTGGAAGAAATATACGGCTACTATCGTAGCTACTGCCGACGATCCAAAGGCTGAGTTTACTCTTACTGCTGATAAGCCGGGACAGTTTCAGCTTGACGTAGTCAGCCTATTCCCACCTACTTTCAAGAATCGTGAAAATGGTATGCGTCCTGACTTGGCACAGATGCTTGCAGATATGAACCCAACTTTCATGCGTTTTCCAGGCGGATGTTTCGTAGAAGGTCAGGAAAGCCCGGACAACGCTTTCAGATGGAAACGCACCATTGGACCTATCGAGCAGAGAGAGGGGCATAAGAACATCAACTGGGGCTACCGCACGAGCGACGGTATCGGCTACCATGAATATCTGCAGTTGGCGGAAGACTTGGGTGCAAAACCTCTGTTTGTAGTGAATGTCGGCATCTGGCACGGCGGCTGCACCCCCTACGACCAGATCGGAGACTGGATTGAGGAGTGTCTTGATGCTCTTGAATATGCAAATGGCGATGTCACTACCAAGTATGGCAAGATGCGTGCTGAAAACGGTCATCCCGAACCATTCAATTTGGAATTTATTGAGATCGGAAATGAGAACTACAACTTCCACATGGACGATAATTCCGATCAAAGCGACCATTATCCTGAACGTTACATACAGTTCTATAATGCCATCAAGGAGAAATATCCTAATGTGAAATGTATTGGCAATGTTGAGTCGTGGGCTACTGACTTCCCTTCATGGCGCAACGATTATCCGGTGGATATCGTAGATGAGCATTACTACCGCAATCCTAAATGGTTTGCTGACAGATTCAACAAATATGACGACTACGATCGCTCCAAACATAAGGTTTATGTCGGCGAGTATGCTGTCACAAGCAACTTCGGAGATACCGGCAATCTAAATGCAGCATTGGGAGAAGCCGTCTATATGATGGGAATGGAAAACAATTCCGATGTGGTCGTGATGAACTCGTATGCTCCAATATTTGTGAATGAGAACGATGCTCGTTGGCGTCCTGATATGATCCGCTTCAACTCTTCAAATGTCATGGGCACACCTTCCTACTACGTCCAGCAACTATTTGCCAACAATATCGGCAAGCAAGTAGTCAAGACCGACTGGACATATGAGCTTACAAAGCCTCAGCCTACAGAAGAGGAAAAAGACCCTTCATTGCATGTCGGATATGCTACATGGGGCACACAGTCAGTTTATCGCAATCCACAGCTTATCATTGATGGAAAGGTCATTAACTTAAGCGATTATAATAATTGGGAGACAATTAGTGGGAAATGGAACGTCTCTCCTTCGGAAATATCCCAGACAAGTGATCAGCAGCCTGCTATGATTGTATGCCCCGCAAAGATAGATTCTGAGAAATATACATTCAAGGTGCAGGCAAAGAAATTGTCGGGCATTGAAGGCTTCATGGCAATGTTCGGATATAAGAATCCCGACAACTATGCGTGGTATAATGTAGGCGGATGGTCAAACTCTCAAGACAACGTAGAGCAATCTATAGATGGCAACCGCGTTCCATTGTGCAGAGACAAGCGTTTCAGCGTAGAAACCGGCCGTTGGTATGATCTTCAGGTCGATGTCGATGGGGATAGCGTGCATTGCTACATCGACGGCACGCTTGATCTCGCTTGCAAGACACAGAAAGGGAGTGCCTATGAAGGCGTCTATGCTTCTACCACTATCGACGACGATGCAAAGATAATGTATGTGAAAGTGGTAAATGTTGGAGATGGATATGCAGATGGAGTGGTTCGTTTGTCAAATTGTGCAGTAGACTCAAGCAAGGATGATGCCCTTCAGCTTATTAGATTGTCTTCGGCTAAAGGCAACGACGAAAATACAATCGCAGATCCCCGGAATGTATATCCCGCAGCCGGAAGCATCAGGCAAGGAAACGCTAATGAAGTGCGCTTCAATGTGCCTGCTTATTCTGTAAATATATTAAAAATCAAGATAAAATAAGTCAGAATAAAAAAGACCTTCCCTGCCGCCAAATAGCTCAGACGGTCGCTAATGCCAAATTGGCATTAGCGACCGTCTGTCGCGCTTATTGATCGCGATCATTATATCCTAACTGCTGCCGAAAAAATATTAGATAAGAAATCCGATTCCCACTGTGAAGGGAGTGAAGTTGATGGGAGATGATTCTTTCAAGACCTTCATCGGGGAATAACGCACGTAGATTCCAAGCGAGTTGCGATATGCAATTGATCCAAAAAAGTCGAGTGTCGTAGGATTTCTTTCGAAATTCTTTGTGAAACATTCGCAGCGGTTGCCAAAGGAATCATCATAAATGCCCTTTAGAGAAGAATAGGTATTGAAATTGAGTATGGGACCAAGCTTGAGTTGCAATTTCGATTTAGGGATGCTCCATTCATATAATAATGGCATTTGAAGACTGAAGACCTTCAGGCGGGAGTATCTCACGTTTGCTCCTTCGGGCGCCTCCCCCCATTCTACGCCACCTGACTCAGATACGACGAGCCAGCGCCTGTCGGCAGTAGCCTTATAGTTTCTCCAGTCAAATCCAAGACCTAAATATATATGCGACCTGCTAAACGAATAGCCAATATTAAGGCAACTCAGCCAGCTGATCTCAAACGACTTCGACCACTGTAGTCCGCCACCTCCAGTCTGATCGTGAGCTTGGTTTAGTCCTATACAAAGGCCATCAGCTCCTACCGACCAGCCATTTCCAATGCATCCGCATTTTTCTTTCCTATTCATGCAGTCAAGGCCTGGAATATTAAATATTGAAACTGAAGATTTTCGAGAAGTGCTGACTTTAGCCCCCGGTGTATACTCTACAAGATATGACTCCTCAGTGCCACTCTTATTGTCGGTCACTATGATCCGTGTGCCTTGAGAACTTTCAGTAATAATTACTTTCGATGGGGAATCCACCGCCATAAGCGTATCAGGCACTTCGCCAGACGCATATGTCTTTATGGAGAGAAGCAGGGAGAATACGAATATATATCTTAATGTTTTCATATGATAAGCTTTTGGTTAGAAATTAATAGTGGCGCCGATGCTCCATGATTTTAGTTGCGGTCCATATGGAGATTGGAAAAGTGTCATTGGACTCCAAGATGCATAGACTCCTAAGATGTCGCAGACGCCAAGTGAGCACATTAATTCTGCAGTGAAAAGACGTTGCTGGAGTCTTTTATATGTAGTGTTGATTTTTGTCGAGCCATTTGAAATTTCCGTATGGGCATATGCATAAGTATTAAAACATCCAATACCTCCTAAAGAGAACTCAACATCACACCCCATAGGAAAAGTGAGTATTAACGGTATTTGGTAATTAATCACATGCATATGAGTTGACTTGACAGAATAGCCCTCTTCTACCGGGAGCAGAACCAGATTTGAGCCAATACGGGTGTATGCAAAGCCATCTTGTGCAAGATATTTTTGAAATCCCATGCCGATGCCTATTGAGAATGATGGGGTATGCTCTCCCCTGCTCCATCTTACTCCGATAAGATCTCGGAATCCTCCTTCAATAGAATTCTTTACATTCCCCTTATCTGAATAATTGAATCTTTGGCCCAAGTAGATATGTCCAAGACCAAATACAGTAGTCTTAAGTCGCGAATGTCTATGCCGCTTTGCCTTCTCTTTCCCTATTCCAAAAGGAATCTCAAATTCAATCGGCAAGTCATCATCATCTGCACGCGAATCTTCAACTGTAACTTCATAAGAGAAGCGTTCCGTCCCATAGTCGTTATCGGCCTCCACCTCGATCAAAGTAGTGTCATCATTGCGCGACACGAGGATTTTCTCCGCGTTCTTAATAATTTTTACTGTGTCTGGGGTCTCCGAACGCTGCGACATGGCATTGCAGACGGGAGCTACGACCAGTATTAAAGTAAATAATAAATCCCTCATATTATTTGATTTTTTTTGTTATCATTGCTTTAACTTCGTCGGCCGACCAATTTCCTTCGATATAGACAAGAGTTGTCTTGTCTTTTCCCTTGGGGCGCAGATCGAGATAGAAAAGATATTTTCTATTGCGTCCTTCACCTCCAAGACCATAAAAACCGAAATAGAGCTTGCCATCTCTATAAGATGTCTCTTTGAAATCGGCTTTTGCTCCATCTTTCTTCACTCCCCTTGCGATTGCATCCGCCTTCTCATTATCGCCAGACACTGAGACACTTTTATATACAGTCAAACCTTTCCAATCAGTCTGCTTGCCGGAAAAAGCCACCATCGTGACGGCTGGATTCTTGGCAAAATCCTCTTTAAAGAATGGAGAGACACTCAGATTCTCGCCCGAGGCAATCGAACTTGCAAGGCTAAACACCAGGATAACGCAGAACGCTATCCATCTATACAAACTTTGTTTCATATGCCCTCTTCATTAAATGCATTCCTGATATCATCAAGATCTGAGGCAATCGTCTGTGAAAAGAATTCCGAAGATATGCTGATATCATTTAGCTGATCATCTACTATTTTCATTATCTCAGAATGATCACTCACCTCCACCCCTCCTACGTAGGCCATCATTCTTTCAATTTCAACTCCCGGGTTATGATTGAAATTATATAAAAGGGCTGCCACGCAGGTAATGGCCAGCAGAGCCACTGCGGCTACACGTGTTAGTGATCGGAATCTGAAAAGCCGATTCCCTAAAGAAGGCTTAATGCCTGAATGCTCGGTATGCTCGGCAAGCATAGATGGATTGCGTGCCATAAGCATCACCGCGAGGGCCTCTTTCACTTTATCATCTTCCCCTTTAAAAGCGAGTAGCATGCTGAAGAGATCCTTTTCTTCATGTGGTGACAATTGACCCTCAAAATAAAGGTCAATGATCTTATGTATGTTTTTTTCTTTCATCATTTCTGTCGTTTTAGGTAAATTTCCCGGATAGCCTTACGCGATCTTGATACGATCATTCGGGCGTTAGCTTCCGAAATTTGATAATGGAAGGCAATTTCATCAAATTCCCACCCGTCGTGGTCTCGATGAAGAAGGATTTCTCTGTCGCGAGGAGAGAGGCATGTCTGGATAAGACTCTTGATTTCGAGGATTTGCTCATTTCGGGAAGATGATCCCTCATCGTCAGACACGAACTGATTGGCATTTTCAATATCAGTTTCCGGATGCGCTTGCCTGCGGCGATGAGTGTCGACGGTGATGTTTTTGGCGGCCACTGTCAGAAATCCTTCTGCCTCTCCTTGCGATGAGAAGTCATCGCGACGGGTCCAGAGGCGGCAGAAGGCATCCTGCAGGGCGTCTTCATCGTCGTCGCTATGTCGCGCCATAAGGCGCCGGCGCACATTTCGGAATGCTGATATGAAAAAATCTCTCTCCATCTATTAGGTAGACGCAGATAGAGGGTATTTGCAACAAATATATTCAAAAAATGGGAGGAGCCATGGCTCTGATTAAAAAATCACCCCTGGGAATGCAAAATGCATATCCCAGGGGCGCGAGTTATAATCTGATAGAATATCCGTTGTGGATCGCAGCTTTTATTTATCCAAATCTATTATTTCATAGTTTGTAGTGCCCAAACCAATTAATTCAGCGTGCTCGATGGTATGGATGCCATGACGGCTGCTTATGCGCTCTTTGAGTGGAGCATTGTCGTTGCCTTCAGAGGCTGCCATATTGAATACTATATCCACACAAGCCTTGTCAAGCGCAACGGGATCTGTAGAAGCAAGAATTCCATAATCTGCCATCTCCACTCCTTCAGGATGAGCAACACAATCGCAATCTACCGACATATTGTTCATTACATTAATATACACGATATTATCACCAAAATAGTCAGCTACTCCTTGCGCTGCGGCAGCCATAGACTCAAGGAAGACATCTTGCTCAGCGATATTATTCCATATCCCTTCGACTGTATCTAATTTCCCTCCGGTATGTATATAAGCCTTTCCATCTGCCGACGCTACTCCGATACTTGCATTTTTCAAGACACCTCCGTATCCGCCCATAGGATGTCCTTTAAAGTGGGCTAAGTTGACCATATAGGTATATCTTGGAAGGTGATCTCCTACGATATCATATTTAATATGACGACGGTCGCGAACAGGAATCCTCATTTGCCCATCCTCATCCATCAGATCGACTGGAGCGATCGAGTCGAATCCATGTTCATGCACTGTCTGCCAGTGGGCATCGAAAGTGTTGCGTTTCCCTCCGTAGGCCGTATTGCACTCCACGATAGTGCCGTGTACGCTATCCACAAGATCCTTTATAAGGGTTGGTTTAAGATAGTTGGGATTCCCTGCCTCTCCGGTGCTTATCTTCACAGCCACACGATGACCATCTGCCGGACGATTGAGCGCTTTAAATATTTTCACAAGAGATTCAGGAGAAATATCCCGGGTCATATACACTTTTGATTGTGCACACACTGGCAACACAGCGAAAACTGCACATAATATAGAAAATATTTTTTTCATTCCTATGATTGATGATTTAATTTTTGAATCTTCTATAAGAACGAAGAAGCTTCCTCAAAAATTGCGTACACTTCAACCAAAAGCATCCGACAAAGCCAATCCCCAAAAAGCGCTTAGAGGCGTCCCCCAGCTTCAGGATGCCAATTCCAAAGAAGGCACTTAGAGGCCAATCCCAGCATAATTTGGTTCAGGGTAGCCAATTTTTTTGCGCTTTGCTTTTTGCTTACTGCGTTCGCAACACAATCTACTTTTTTGAGTTTGCGCCTTATGCTATGCTAAAAGCCATAATTCTTTTTGCTATTGATGCATGGCTTATTTGGCGGTTAGGATTATATTGCTTAATTTTGCAGCATGAAGACAAATTTCAAGTTGATGGTATTGACAGCGATACTGATGCTGATGGCAGGATGTGTCGGTGAGAAGGAGGAGCCGGAATGGTATCTTCATCCGGGGGATGCCCTACCCCATTTCGAGATAGTGACTCTGAATGGTCAGGAAGTATCGTCGTCCACTTCCTACGATTCTACCCTCATCATCGTTTTTTTCAATACTACTTGTCCTGACTGCCAGAGGGAGTTGCCGATCTTGCAAAAGCAATATGAAGATAATTTAAGGCTGCCGGAAGAAGACAGGTCGCAGTATATTTGCATATCGCGTGAGGAAGGGGCTGCGGACGTGGAGCAATATTGGATTGAAAATCATCTTACGATTCCCGTATCGGCACAAAATGATCGATATATATATTCAAAATTCGCTTCAATTGGTATTCCCCGCATCTTCTATGCCAAGGATGGACTCATAATAAAATCAGAATAATTGTCATCACAATTGACTTTGTAGGGACGCACGGCTCGTGCGTCCTTTTTTATATCATTTTAGAACAATTTTGTTAACAATATTGTTAATCAAGTAAGATAAACAATATTGTTATGAATAAAGACAACAATAACCACGAGCTGCAAGATACTGAGCATAAAATACTTGAAGCTGCTGAGAAGGAATTCTTGTCAAAAGGATTCGCTGGAGCGAGAACGACAACCATAGCTGAAGCTGCCGGGGTGACACATGCCATGCTGCATTACTATTTCCGTACAAAAGCAAAACTTTTTGACCGCGTACTGACAGAGAAAACTAAACTTCTGAAAGAGGCAATTTTCAAATCGACAGATGATGCAGATGTATCTTTGGAGGAAACAATTCGCAGCATCATAGACCGTCATCTCGATTTCATCGGTGCTAATCCGGAGTTGCCTCGATTCATGATTGAAGAGATATATAACGATCAGGAACGGGCACATATTTTCCTTGAGCAGATTGGCATATACGCTCCTTTGATGATAGGAGCTTTGCAAATGAAGATAGATAAAGCTGCTTCAGAAGGGAAATGCCGACAGGTCGATGCCCGGACGCTGATGCTCGACATAGCTTCTCTCAATATTTTCTCCTTTATGGCGGCTCCTGTAGTAAATGTAGCATTAGAGGATCTCACTGCTGATCCTGACAAATTTCTTGCCATGAGGAAGAAGGAGAATTATGACACTATAATTAGAAAACTGATGCCTACTCCAAAGGATTAAGAGTTAAGAACCGACATGACGCGCTCGGAGAGCGCTAACTATTTTGGAGATATGCCATATAAAGAGTTAAATATTTATGAGGAATATATTTTTAATTATGTTGAGTCTGGTTTGGGTATTAAACCTAAAAGCTCAGGTCACGATTGAAGAGTGTGTAGCCAAAGCAAAGGCTAATTATCCGCTTATCAGTAAGTATGGACTGCTTGAGGCTACTCGGGATATTGATCTTGCGGAAATCAATAATTCCTGGCTTCCACGGATTGGTGTATATGGACAAGTGACAGGACAGAACGTAGTACCTGCTTTTCCAAAGTATTTGTCTGATATGTTGGATCAGATGGGACAAAACATGAAAGGATTAGGCAAGGTGCAGTATAAGATCGGAGTGGATATATCTCAGAATATCTGGGACGGTGGAACCGCCAAAGCTCGTCGCGAAGTCGCCCGTACTCAGGAAGCTGTCAACAAATCTGCCCTTGATGTAGAAATGTATGCAGTCAGGCAACGGGTGGAATCCGTATTCTTTGCCATTCTCCTCACTGAAGAACAGATAGCCCAAAGTGAGATAACTCTCAATCTTCTTCAGAAGAATCTTGAGCAACTCCAGTCGAAAGTACGTAATGGAGTGGCTATGCAAAGTGACGCCGACATGGTAGAGGCTCAAGCATTGACTCTGAAGCAGAGCATCGCACAAGCTAACAGCGCTGCGGAAGGTTATCGGGATGTATTGGAGTTATTCATCGGAGAGAGTATCAAAGGGAAAAAACTTACAAGACCATCAGCAGAGATGCCGCTTTCAAATGAAAATAACCGACCGGAATTAAGCCTTTTTGAGCGACGCCTGCAGGCGAATGAGACAGCTCAGCGTCTGACAGACACTTCCCTGATGCCGAAAATCGGATTATTTGCGCAAGCTTACTATGGCTATCCCGGCTTTGACTATTTCAAAAGCATGATGAATAGGAATTTGAGTTTCAACATTCTTGCAGGAGTCAAGGCATCATGGAATATAGACTCTTTCTATTCCAATAAAAACAATAGAAGGCGCACATCTACCAGTGCCCTCGAAATAAACACGGATAAAGAACTATTCTTATTCAACAATGAAATTCAGTCAGCATCGCAAAAAGAAGCGATCCAAGGACTACGCGAAGTGATGAAGGATGATGCACGCATCATAGAGCTACGAGGGAATGTGCGCAGGGCAGCAGAATCGCAACTTGCCAACGGCATAATTGATGCAACTGCACTTCTCACCAAAATATCAGATGAGAACATAGCGCAATTGAACGCACGTCTCCACGAAATTCAGCTTATTAAAGAAATCTACAACCTTAAATATACACTTAATTCATCTTTCGCAAGCGCAAGATGAGGGTTATGGGGTTATGAGAGTTTAATTTTATTTAAATCACTAATTTATGAAACACTTAATTTCTTCACTCGCTATATTTGCGTTGCTTTTCGCGTCTTGCAAAAAGACACTTGAATATGATGCCACCGGCATATTTGAAGCTACTACCGTAACCGTTTCGGCTGAGACTTCAGGAAAAATCCTCTCAATACCGATAAGAGAAGGAGACAGCGTCAGTAAAGGGGAGAATATAGCCATAATCGATACTACTCTCTTGGTGCTACAGCAAAAGCAGATAGAGAGCCAACGACAGTCTGCAGAAAGCAATTCTCCTGACATTGCGGCTCAGGCGGCTGCCCTCCGATCCCAAATAGCCCATCAGCAGCATGAGTGCGAGCGTTTTGCACGTCTTCTTGCCGATGGAGCCACTACACAGAAACAATATGATGATGCACTGTCGCAACTGACGGTTCTCAAAAGCCAACTCACCGCCCTGCTATCGACACTCGGCAAAAACCGCAGTTCAATCTCAGACAATGCGGTTGCCATACAATATCAATCAGAGCAGATAGAAGAGCAGATAGCAAAAAGTATAATCCACTCCCCTATCTCAGGAACAGTATTGATTAAGTATGCCGAACCGGGCGAATTTGCCACTCCAGGTCGCCCACTGTGCAAGTTGGCTAATCTCAACGACATATATTTGCGGTCGTATTTCACAGCCTCTCAACTCGCTAATATTAAAATAGGGCAGAAAGTGACTGTGATAGCAGATTTTGGGGGTGACGAGCAGTATGAATATCCGGGTACGATAACATGGATAGCCCAGGAGAGTGAGTTCACGCCGAAGTCAATACAGACCCAAGATAGCCGTGCCAATCTTGTATATGCTGTGAAGATTGCCGTTAAAAATGACGGCCGACTGAAACTCGGTCAATACGGAGAGGTAAGATTATGAGTGTTGCTATTGAGGTCGCTGGTGTCACGAAACGCTATGGAAGTCTGACAGCTCTCGACAATGTCAGTTTTAAAGTAGAGAATGGGGAAATGTTCGGACTCATCGGGCCGGATGGAGCAGGAAAAAGCACACTCTATAAGATACTCGCCACGCTAACTGCTCCAGATGCCGGATCAGCCACGGTTTGTGGTCTTGATACAGTGAAAGACTATAGCAAGCTTCGGACACTGATAGGGTATATGCCGGAAAAGTTCTCGCTCTATCAGGATTTGAGCGTATCAGAAAACCTGCATTTCTTCGCGTCGCTATTCGGAGTTTCAATAAAAGACAACTACGACATCATTGCCCCTGTATTTTCCCAACTTGAACGGTTTCCCAACCGTAAGGCAGGAGCATTGTCGGGAGGAATGAAGCAAAAGCTGGCTCTCAGTTGTGCGCTAATCCATCGGCCTGAAATATTGCTTCTCGATGAACCCACTACAGGAGTGGATGCCGTCTCAAGAAGTGAATTCTGGGATATGCTATCCACCTTGCGAGAAAAAAGGATAACAATCCTTGTCTCTACCTCTTACATGGATGAGGCAACCCGTTGCGAGCGCATCGCCCTTATCAATAAGGGCAAAATATTGTGTATCAATACTCCAGAGGGTCTCGTGGCTGGTCTTGATGAGAATCTCTATAATGCAGTGTCTGCCCACATGTTTGAGCTTCTAACTCGCTTACGAGAATTGCCCGAGGTAGAAGATTGCTACACTTTCGGAGCTACACTGCACGTGGTAGGAACAAAGGACTTCAATCCTGAGACTGTCAAAAGAAAGCTATCCGAAGAGGGATTGAAAGATGTTGAAATATTCCTTGCAAAGGGAGATATAGAGGATTTGTTTATTAAGCTTACACGGGGAGAAAGGTGATAAGACCAATAGGACTAATGAGGCCAATAAGGCCTATAGGTAAAATTATGAATTATGGGAAATGATAAGGCAATATCCGTAAAGAATCTTACCAAGAAATTCGGTTCATTCACTGCCGTCGACCATATTACATTTGATGTCGCCAAAGGAGAGATATTCGGATTCTTGGGAGCAAACGGAGCAGGGAAAACGACTGCCATGCGTATGCTTTGCGGTCTGAGCCGACCTACAGAGGGTGACGGACACGTGGCAGGATGCGATATTATCACGCAGGCCGAGGCAATAAAGCATCGGATCGGCTACATGAGCCAGAAATTCTCACTTTATGCCGACTTGACAGTTGAAGAGAATATCAGACTATTTTCCACTATCTATGGCATGTCTTCTTCTCAGATAAGGGAAGCTTCAGAACGCCTTTTTAAAGAACTTGAAATGGAAAATATGCGGAATACTTTTGTGAAGGATATCCCCGTGGGATGGAAACAGAAACTTGCTTTAGCGACAGCTACAATTCATAAACCTCAGATTGTCTTTCTTGATGAGCCCACAGGTGGAGTAGACCCGGTAACACGAAGAAAATTCTGGGAACTCATCTATAAGGCTTCCTCCGACGGGATGACAGTCTTTGTCACTACCCATTATCTTGATGAGGCTGAATACTGCAACCGCATATTCATAATGGTTGATGGAAAAATAAGCGCTCTTGACTCTCCATCTGCCCTTAAGGAGAAATATCATGTGGCGACAATCGACGAAGTGTTCCGCATCGTTGCGCAAAATGCCCAACGAACCGACTGAGTCCCCATATAAACCTAAACCTACTAAACTCTTTAAACTTCCTAAACTTACTTATAAATGTCCATATTCCAATCACTTGTAAAGAAAGAGGCATTACACATAGTGCGCGACACACGCACTATGGTGATCACCCTGCTTATGCCCATTGTATTGTTGCTTCTTTTCGGATTTGCGATTTCCACTGAGGTCAACGACGTGATGGTAGTAGCGGTAGTGGATCAGCATACAGATGAGACACGCGACATCATTCAGCGTCTAAACGTCAATGATTACATCACTTTTAAGGGACTTATTGCTCCGGAAGATGCCGACCGGCTCTTACGCTCGGGGCTGGCTGAAGCGGTGGTCTATCTAAAGAATGAGGATGGAAAAGTGAAATCGCAGATAGTGGTGGACGCTTCAAACACTAACACGGCACAGACAGCAACTGCCTACATTAGAGGGATTATCAGTGGCAATGCGGCAAAGAGTCCGGTAATTACAAACACTCTCTATAATCCCCAACTAAAGAGTGCCTACAATTTTGTGCCTGGCATTCTTGGGATGATTTTTATCTTGATATGCGCTATAATAACATCTGTCTCCATTGTCCGTGAGAAAGAAACCGGAACCATGAACCTGCTTCTTGTGTCTCCTGTGAAACCGCAAACTATAATCTTAGGCAAACTCATACCATATTTTTTACTATCTTGTATTATCCTTACAGTTATGCTATTGATGGCATACACGGTGCTCGGGTTGCCTGTCTCGGCGAGCGTAGTTACTGTGGTAGAGGTTTCTTTGCTCTATATTGTGTTGTCGCTCTCCATTGGACTGCTTGTATCTACTATAGTTGATACTCAACTGACGGCTTTGATAGTATCAGCTGTCATGTTTATGCTTCCAGTAATTATGCTTTCGGGAATGATTTTCCCTATCGACAATATGCCGGTGATATTGCAATGGATTTCAAATATCATTCCGGCAAGATGGTATATAGAGGCTATGAGGAAGCTGATGGTGCAGCAACTCGACTTTAGCTACGTAATGAAAGAGATAGTGATTTTGGCGTCAATGACTGTAGTATTGCTCGTCTTGGCAGTCGGTAAATTTAAATCTTCAACGAGGTGACGTTTTATAGTTTAAGTGTTTAGTTTGGCTGAATGATATGAAAATTAGGATATTGAAGGCACTTCTGCGCAAAGAAGTGAAATTGATGAAGCGTAATCCACTGATACCAAAGATTATCGTGGGGATGCCTCTGATGGTGATGCTTGTGCTTCCATTGGTGGCAAACCTTGAAGTGAAGAATGCCGGAGTGACGATTGTAGACAACGACCGCAGCCAACTGTCGCGACGTATCGCAGCAGACATAGATGCGTCAGATTATCTGTCGGTGAAGGAGATAGCATGCACTCATGATGAGGCGATGAAAAGCATTGAGGATGGTAAAGCAGACGTAATTCTGACTATTCCAAGCCATTATTCACGCGATCTTGCACAGGGGAACGTGGATATAGACATTGAAGCAAATGGTGTTAATGCCACTAAAGGTATGCTTGGGGCGCAGTATGTGTCGCAATCAGTCATGGGTACTTTGAAGCAGTGGAGAAGTGAGAATGGGATGTCTGTTGATCTGCCGGAGACAAGCGTGATCAATCTCTACAACCCAACATTGAATTTCCGCAACTATATGATTCCTGCATTGATTGTGGTTCTATTGATAATAATATGCGGATTCCTCCCAGCGTTGAATCTTGTAAGCGAGAAAGAATCCGGCACGATTGAGGCTATGAATGTGACGCCTGTCAGTCGGTTGGCGTTTGTGCTGTCGAAACTGATACCGTTCTGGGTTGTCGGGATGATTGTGGTGACGGTGGGAATGACGGTCGGATGGTTGGTATATGGGCTAACCCCGGCAGGAAATATTGGAGCGATTTATTTGGCTGCCATACTATTTAGTCTTGCCTTGTCAGGACTTGGAGTGACGATAGCAAACAAGTCTGCCACAATGCTTCAGAGCATATTCGTGATGTTTGCCTTCATCATGATCTTCCAGCTGATGAGCGGACTTTTCACCCCAATCCGTTCAATGCCGGAATGGGCGCAATATATCACTTATGCCATTCCTCCAAGATATTTCATAGAAATAATGCGCTCAGTCTATCTAAAAGGTGCCGGCATCATCGACCTATGGCCCCAGTATGCTGCCATAGCCGCATTCGCCCTCTTCTTCTCAGCATTAGCCGCCGCAACATATAGCAAACGAAATTGAAAGATCCCCTGTATGCTGCGCAGTAAGCATACAGGGGATTTAATCCATAATTCGGCAGACGAATTATGGATTAAGAACGATAGATGACGCTTCCGCTTGCCTGATGCGTAGCAAGAATAAGCATCTCGGCAATCTGTACATGTGCCGGAGCCTGCAATGCATACAACGCTGCGTCAGCAATATCATCCCCCGTGAGAGGCACAATACCCTTATAGACGTTCGCAGCCCGATCAGTATCCCCATGGAAACGAACTTCGCTGAATCGAGTCTCCACCAAACCCGGTTTAAGCAAAGTCACGCGCACAGGAGTCTCTGCCAAGTCAATGCGAAGACCATCAGTTATAGCTTTTACAGCCGCTTTCGTACCACAATATACATTCCCATTGGCATAAGCCGCATCCCCCGCAACAGATCCAATATTGACCACATGTCCTTTCCCCCTCTCTACCATCCCCGGCACTACTGCACGAGTCATATACAGCAGCCCCTTAATATTGGTATCAATCATAGTGTCCCAATCGTGGTAATCTCCTTCATACTCCTTTTCAAGCCCGAGTGCGAGTCCGGCATTATTGACAAGCACATCTATTTGCTGCCACTCTTCAGGAAGCGAAGCAATGGCAGCCTCAGCGGCTTCCCGGTCGCGAACATCAAATATAAGCGGAAGCACATCACTTCCGAGTTCATCTTTCAAAGCATTAAGTCGAATTGCATTTCTGCCGGTAATAATCACACGGTAGCCTGCTTTATGTAATCGGCGAGCGCAAGCCTCCCCGATGCCACTTGTCGCTCCCGTGACAAGAGCTATCTGTTTCATATCATTCATAACTGAGATTTTATTTTCACTCCACAAAGATAATAATTTTTCTGAAAATTTACACAATTCCTCATATTCAATCATTCAATTTTGATAGCCCTCTGCCCCTCTGCGTGATTAATTTCTATGAGATTATGAGCTATAAACATCTCCTTAAGATTATATCCAAAACTTGAAATAAATGACGCTTGTCTCATTTTTTAAGACAAGCGTCATTTGTCAATTCTTTAGCATGTACTCCACAGAAATGGTCCTTTCACAGTTTAATTTTATAAGACTTGTTTCCGTTCTTGGTATTCACACATAGTATATACACCCCCGGAACCAATGATGAAATATTCAGACTTGTGTTATTGGTCTCTCCTACCTTTACACCGGATTTGTCATAAAGCGAAATCATATTGTATGTGCCGCTTGCATACAAGCAGCCTGAGTTTATTGCGTAGGTGAAGTCTTCATTTGAAGATATGGCTTCGATTGAAGTTGTAATCTCCTGATAATTTATATCTTGCAGCCATTTTGATATCAAAGACTTGCAATTAGGCACTTCAGAGGAACGTATCCAAAGCGATGGGTTAAGAAAATTTCCATCCGGGATAAGTCGCTTTGCATCTGCTACAACCCCGCTGATTCCTGAAGAATGGCTCGACACAATCAATCCAATATTCTTTCCAGCCATCTTCGACCCGTTATTAAAAAGATAAGTCTGCAATGGCGCAGCCATCTGACTCCACCATAGAGGAGCCCCGATGATCACAGTATCATATTCATCAAGATTGATATCTACGGGATCTATTGCAGGATAAGAAGCCGGATTGTCAGGATTGCTACGAATAGCTGAAATCAAAGCACTTCCGATGGCATAATTATTAGCGGCATAATCGAGACCTTTCTCAGCAGGCTCTATCTCCACTGCATCGCAATCGATCTGACTGCTAAGCTCAGTCACAACAGTTTCAATGTTGTTGGTATAGCTGTAGTAGACCACAAGAGTCTTAGCACTCAGCGACATAGCACCTGTGCAAATCGCCAAAATAAGGGTAAAAATTAGTCTTGTCATATCGGTTTTATGAAAAAGTGATTTATAATTTTTGACACTGCAAAATTACATCATAATCCCACATAAATTTGTACCCATTCTACAGAATAAAGAACCAATCTTCCTACTCCTCAAATTTTACTTCAAAAAGATTAGTTGAAAAAAATAAATGAAATTAAAAAAATACCTTCTTTTTATGGTTGACATATTAAATGTTTTTATTGAAGTTGTTTAAACTTATTTTTTTATTAATATTTCGTCAGGTTTTC
>CAMWLX010000023.1 GCA_947175225.1 uncultured Porphyromonadaceae bacterium | reverse complement strand
CATGGTATGATTGTGAATATCTGTTTACGGTAGAACCAGGGGTGTTTTCTCCTCCTCCAAAGGTAAGAAGTGGAGTGCTTAGACTTACACGCAATTCTCGCACCGAACTGGGAGTAGACGAAAAGAAATTCAAGACGGTAGTGAAGACCGCTTTTGGGCAACGTCGCAAAACTCTTCGGAATTCCCTTTCCGGCATGATTCCTCCAGATAGCCGACTGCTTGAAGATCCAATTCTGAAAGAGCGTCCGGAACGCCTGTCAGTAGAACAGTTCATATATCTTACGAAGGCTCTAAACTGATAAAAAAACGCCGCAACCTCTATGGTTGCGGCGTTTTTTAAGAATTATGAACAGTCTTATTTCTTTTTCAATCCCAGACTTAATAAAACCGGATTCCAATTTGTTTTTTCTGCTATTTTTGATACTATGATGGGTATATATAATCCCATTACAAGACATACCAAAAAGAATGCTACATATATGAGCATTGGATTAGCGATAGCAATGTCCATGAAAGAGACACGCTTATAGATCATTTTTATTAAAATTTGGGCAAAAATACCTATTAGAAATATCTGATATGTATAACTTCGGAAAGAAGAAAATGATTTAGGAGCATGCTGATCAAGGACAAAGGCCAGGCATACTGAGAATGCTATTCCGCACAGCGCAGTTCCTAATTCAAAATTGATCACCATACATACTACATAGCACATAGCAGCAATTAGAAGAATACGGTATCTGTAAGCTTTAAATACATTATCTGTTCCGTATTTGCATGCCAGCATGCCTAAGTAGAAGTATATCCCAAATTTTGCCGTATCTCGAAGGCATAAAAAGGATCCTATTGGTAAGTATTTAGTCCATAAATTGAGAGACAATAGAATAATCAAGACGAGGATTGTACGGAGACCAGACTTGAAACTCCATTCCCATACCGGTGTAAGAACAAACATCCACATAATCACTGCCACAAACCACATCTCCAGAAGAGGCCCTTCTCGTGGATAAATAATAGCGTGCACTATTTCTCCAATTGAAAATGATGTGGAGCGTGCCATATCATCGGGAAACATCACTTTCATTGCCATAGCTATGAGAGTGAATACGATAAAGGGTATTCCAAGACGTTTAAGTTTGTCGATAATAATAGCTTTATAGGACCATCTGTTTTTGCCCTCTTCTAATTGTTCAGTTCTTGTATATAGACGTGTCAAATAGAACAAATAGCCTGAAATCAAGATGAAAAGAGGCATATGAAAAGAATATGCAATGTGAAATATGATTTTTGCAAATTGCGGCATCGATTCATCCATGTTAAGTGGTGAATGTCCTAAGACAACCCACAACATTGTCCAGCCTTGTAGAATTAATATCCAATTAATTTTTTTCCTTTCCATCATGCCAACTTTCGCTTACGAAACTTAGATTTCTGATTATCGGTCTTTGTACATATCGTCGTAGTATTTTTCATATTCGCCGGAAGTGATGTTGTCCATCCACTCCTGATTGTCAAGATACCAGCGGACAGTCTTTTCTATGCCTTCTTCAAACTGCAGGCTTGGTTCCCAACCAAGTTCTGATTGAAGTTTACGGCTGTCGATAGCATACCGCATATCATGACCGAGGCGGTCTGTGACGAATGTGATGAGCTTATCGGATTGCCCTTCTGGATTGCCGAGAAGACGGTCAACAGTCTTTATGATGACCTTGATGAGGTCGATGTTTTTCCATTCATTGAAGCCACCGATATTGTATGTGTCAGCAATCTTACCTTCATGGAAGATGAGGTCGATGGCACGTGCATGATCTTCTACAAAGAGCCAGTCGCGTACATTTTCACCCTTGCCATATACCGGAAGCGGCTTGCCGTGGCGGATATTGTTGATGAAAAGTGGAATCAGTTTTTCAGGGAACTGGTAGGGACCGTAGTTGTTGGAGCAGTTAGTTACAATTGTCGGCATGCCGTAGGTGTCATGATATGCACGTACGAAATGGTCGCTGCTTGCCTTTGATGCAGAGTATGGAGAGTGTGGATTGTATTTTGTGGTCTCAAGGAAGAATTCAGTGCCGTATGCCATATCGTCTTCGCTGGAAGCCTTGGTGGTAAATGGAGCGGGAACTCCTTCAGGATGAGTCAACTCAAGTGCTCCATATACTTCATCTGTAGAGATGTGATAGAAACGTTTCCCTTCATATTTATCAGGAAGGGATTCCCAATATTCCTTTGCAGCTTGAAGGAGGGCAAGAGTACCCATCACATTGGTCCGTGCGAAAGTAAAAGGATCCTTTATCGAACGATCGACGTGGCTCTCAGCAGCAAGATGAATTATGCCGTCGATTTCATATTCCTTCACAATGCGTCTCATCTCATCAAGATCTGCAATGTCGGCGCGAACGAATGTGTAGTTTGGTTTGTCCTCAATATCCTTAAGGTTGGCAAGATTGCCGGCGTATGTCAATTTATCCAGGTTGACAATATGATAATCGGGATATTTATTTACGAATAGTCTGACTACGTGACTTCCGATGAAGCCTGCCCCTCCCGTGATAAGTATATTCTTCATATAGATAATATATTTTGAATTAGAGCGTGAGATTCTTGATGCATTTTTTCAGGGAATCAGTCCAATATGGGACTTTAATGTCGAAGGTGTTTTTGACTTTTGTCTTGTCAAGAACAGAGTATGATGGCCTTGTGACAGGAGATGGGAACTCGTCGCTGTGACATGGCTGTATGTCGCAATTATTGTTATTGGAAATTTCAGCAATCATCTTTGTGAAGTCATACCATGAGCAAACCCCTTCATTGGAATAATGGTATGTGCCTTCATTACCATCCATCCGGCGATTCTCGATAATGCTGAAAATTGTGTCAGCGAGGTCTTGTGCATAGGTTGGAGTGCCAACTTGGTCAAAGACTACATTAAGCCGGGGGTTTGTGGACGTTAGATTAAGCATTGTCTTGACAAAATTCTTTCCATATTCAGAATAGAGCCAAGCTGTACGGAATATCAATGCTTTCACGCCTGATTGCGCAATTTGATTCTCTCCATGGAGCTTGGTAAGCCCATATACTCCGGTGGGATTCACCGGTTCTTCTTCAGTACGGGGAGTATTTCCGAGAGATCCTCCAAATACATAGTCAGTAGAAATGTGGATGAGGGTCCCATCATTGGCTTTAACAGCTTCTGCAAGATTCCTTACAGCTTTAGCGTTAAGAATTTCAGCAAATTCAGCATCTGACTCAGCTTTATCAACGTTTGTGTATGCAGCACAATTGACTATCACCTTTACATCATTATCCTTTACAGCTTTTGCTACGGCGTCTGCATCTGTGATGTCGAGTTCCGCTACATCAGTGAATATATAATTGTCTTTTGAATGATTGGATGCAATGCGCATGCAGTTGCCAAGTTGTCCGTTGGCACCGGTAATCAGAATATTCATTATGCTTCGAATTTAAATGGAGAATTAAAATCCTTTAGGTTGCAATGCTTTAGATCCTTGTCTGATAAGATTGCTTTTGCCGGATCGATTCGCCAGTCGATATTAAGGTCGGTGTCAAGAAGAAAAAGTCCTCCTTCTGTCTCAGGGTGATAGTAGTCGTCACATTTATACTGAAAGACGGCAATGTCGCTCAATACGGAAAAGCCGTGGGCGAAACCGTGAGGTATGAAAAACTGAAGGTGATTTTCTTCTGAAAGCTCCACGGCAACGTATTTTCCATATGTCGGAGATCCTTTACGGATGTCTACAGCGACATCAAGCACTTTTCCTCTGACACATCTTACAAGTTTTGCCTGGCAATGCGGAGGACATTGAAAATGAAGTCCACGGATGACTCCATACGTAGAACATGATTCATTGTCTTGGACGAAATCTATCTTTGCTATTTCTTCGTCAAAGCATCTTTTTGAATAAGACTCAAAAAAATATCCTCTTGAATCGTTGAAGACACGAGGCTTCAGGATTTTTGGCCCTTCAATATTAGTGTTTAAAATTTCCATCTTCCGCAATCTTCATTAGATATTGTCCATATTGATTTTTTAGCATCGGCTTTGCAAGCTCCATAAGTTTTTCTTTTGAAATCCAACCTTGGTCGAAGGCTATGCCTTCGAGACAAGCTATTTTCAAGCCTTGTCTCTTTTCAAGAACTTCAACGTAAATGGATGCTTCAGCAAGGGAATCATGAGTGCCGGTATCAAGCCATGCAAATCCTCTCGGTAGAGTCCGGACCTTGAGTTCCCCATCTTTCAGAAACTCTTGGTTGACTGTAGTGATCTCAAGTTCGCCACGAGCAGAGGGCTTGATATTTTGAGCCACATTGACTACTTTATTGGGATAGAAATAAAGTCCTACTACTGCATAATTCGACTTTGGGTCGGAAGGTTTTTCTTCTATAGAAAGGCAATTTCCTTCAGAATCAAATTCTGCTACGCCATACCTTTCAGGATCGTTGACCCAATATCCGAAGACGGTAGCTTTCTTTCTTTTTTCCGCGTCTTTCACTGCGTCTTCAAGGACTTCTGCAAATTTGGGCCCATGGAATATATTGTCGCCTAATACGAGGCAGACACTATCGTCTCCGATAAACTCCTTTCCGATTATGAATGCTTGTGCCAAGCCGTCGGGAGATGGCTGCTCAGCATATGAAAATTTTACTCCATAGTCTGACCCATCGCCTAACAGCCTGCGGAATCCCGGAAGATCCTGTGGGGTGGATATGATTAAGATATCCTTTATTCCCGCTTGCATCAAAGTTGAAATAGGGTAGTAGACCATTGGCTTATCAAAGATAGGAAGCAGCTGTTTGCTGATTCCTTTTGTGATTGGATATAATCTTGTGCCGGAGCCGCCGGCGAGGACGATGCCTTTCATGATTCGATGTTTAAGGAATATGCGTTCATTTATACAATTCTACATACTGAGCTGAAATAGTCTTCCATGTGTAATTCTTTTCAGCTATTTCTTTCATTTTGGATCCATCAAGTCCCTTACGGTTGATGATCTCAAGCAAGCTGTCGGAATCTTTAAAATAATATGCTTTTCCTTTGGTAGTAGCGCGATTGAAGACTACATCAAAAGACACTATCGGGATGCCGAAAAACATGGCTTCCACGAGTGATGGGTTGGTGCCTCCCGCACTGTGTCCGTGCACATAAATCCCTGCCTTTTTCCTGAGTGCATACAAGACATCAAGATCGTAGATTGCATTGAGCATTTTTATATTGGGATATTTGGAATATTTATTGCGGAGTTCATTAGAATACTCACTATGTCCCCAATTGCCGATGTATACCAATGTCTTGTCGGACTTTGAGAAAGCATTGAGCACCATTTCGCAGTTGTTTTCCGGTTCGATTCTGCAGACAGCAATTGCGTATTCCCCCTCTTGAAGACCGTATTGATCCAATGTCGCTTTGATTGACTCGTCAGAGACGTTCCTTAACACGTGGTCTCCTCCGTAAGCAATTAGTTTGGATTCCCTTCCGTATTCCATAGCGACATAGTCTTGTATGGCTTTATTGTCGGTGATGACGATATCTGCATACTTTATTGCCAAAGCCTCCGACTTCTTGAGTATTCTCTTAGCGAATGTACCCCACTTATCTCTTTTGTATTCCATACCATCAATGTTGATGATGAGCTTCTTAGAATTGAGGAGATGAAACACCGGCAGGAATAAGCATCCGGAGACTCCGAGCACAAGCACTACATCATAACCCTTCAGAGCTTTGCATAGCGACATGATATCATACGGCACGGATTGGGCTCCATTCGCCTTAAGAGGCAGATACTTTAAGGAAGCCCCTTTATAATGCGACAATCGCTCAGGCATATCTTTGCCTGAGCAGTAGACAGTATATTTTACATCTTCGGGACAATTTTCTCCAAGTAGATTTTCTACAAGGCTTTCAAATCCTCCGTATTTTGCGGGGACACCTTGGGTGCCTATGATAGCTACTTTAATCATATGTTTTTTTGATCAGAAATTAGCCATTTCTTAAATTCTTTTTTGAAATCCTCAGTTTCCTTCCTATTTTGATATCTGTCATATTCGTCATCTTTGAAAAAAGATGTTTGATTTCTTTGCAACACTTCACGAATAGCGGCAGAGAAGTCTTTTGAACTATTTCCATCAAGAATTCCAAAAGAAGGGAACTCAGTAAGCATTTTTCTGAAATATGGAATGTTAGAAGCAATTATTGGCTTCTTGAAGTGGAATGCCATTTCAAGAATGCCACTTTGAGACGTGGTCCGATAAGGCAATGCGAGGAAATTAACATTGTCGTAAAGGAAGCGCAGTTCTTCATCAGATATATGTCTGGTAAAGAAGTGTATGCTTCGGTCAGGTTTTATTCGGACATTCTTATATACGCCGTCAATGTCTTTTCCAGCGACGATGACATTAATTCTATCGGCATCTTTTTCAGAAAGATTGTTGACTGCATCAAGAAGCACATCAATTCCTTTTTCTCTTGTGATATTTCCAAAAAACAAAATGTTTATTCTATCCATTGAGATGGCAGACTTCATTTCCTCCGGTATGGAGTTGAGGTCGTAGTTTCTTGGGAATATATATCGGAAATGTGGCACTTCAAATTTTTGCCCGGAGAATCCAAACTGCATCAGATAGTCGTCGGTGCGGCTGGAGTGAGATATCACATGCTTGATTTTACTTGAATAAATCTTAGCCAATTTATTCCTTAATTTGATGTTGGAGTCTTCATTCTGGGCTAGAGCCTCATGAATGTCAACGCAGTGATATGGGGCTTTTGATATTATTGGGAGGAAATAAGTGTCGAGTATATTGCCGTAGGTCAAATAGATAAATTTATCTTTCTTATGTCGCCTAATAAATCTATTGAGACGGAGAAGATTTCTCAATGCCAGGAATGCCTTGTTGATTTTATTTCCTTTATAATGGTTAAGAAGCACCGGGGCTTCCTCAGAGTCTGTAAAATTGGATACAATGCCAACCTTGACACCATCAATAGATTCAAGGACTTGCTTGAAGGCGTCAAGATAGTAATGCATTCCGCAATGCACACCAATGAAGTCAACTAAGTATATCATGTCTTATCGTTAGATCCGATAGGTTATATTATATATAACGAGTTTATCCGAGTTTTATTAAATTGAGATACTCTTTTCTTCGAGTTGCTAATGCCAAAATCAATATGGATGGCATATCAAGAAGAAGACGTAGCATTCTAAAGAAAGGGAGTAAGACTTTGTTATAATGCTTTTCTCTGTATATTTTTCTGGATTTATACAGATTGGCCAATCGATTTGGACTCCAGGATTTTTTTTTGTTCGTATCGCTCCCTCCTTCCAAATGTATTATTTCCGGACCGTTGACTATAATTCGTCTATATCCTTTCTCATCCATCCTCTTTTGCCAATCTACTTCCTCACAATACATGAAGAAATCCGGGTCAAACCCCCCTGTCGCCTTAAATACTTTAGCCGGGACAAACATATCTGCGCCAGTTATATAGTCGACATTTAGATTTGTCTCAACGGAGGGGGGATTCGTATTCTTTTTATCTTTTAGAAATCTAAGGTATTTGGCCATGACTTCTTTTAGTTCCATCTTAGGAGTTATGAAAGACCCGTAGCTATGACAAGTCTTGCTGTCGCTGCCATAAAGAATAGCTCCAAGTACACCTATTTGTCCATCTTCTTGCATAAGATGCTCTGCCTTGTCAAAAAATATCTTTATAGCGTTGTTGACTATAATCGTATCAGAATTAAGGAGAAATAGATACTTACCGCGAGCTTGTTGCATACCGAGGTTGTTGGCTCTTCCGAACCCAAGATTTTGCCCGGCATCAATTGCCTTTACTTCGGGGAACTCTCTTTGTAGCATCTCAAGGGTGCCGTCGGAAGAATCATTATCGACTACAATCACTTCATATTCAATATCTTTAGATTGAGATTTGATGCTCCAAATGCAATCTCGAAGTATGTCGCGTGTGTTATAGTTGACTATGATTATGCTGACATCCATATTCTTTACTTCCAATTTGCGTTGTCACGTATTATCTTCGCAGGAATACCTCCTAAAAGTTTGTTGGAAGGGAAACTTTTAGTCAGCAAGCTATATTGTGCAAGAATTGAATCATTTCCCATAATCACGCCTTTAGCTACGCAACAATGATTGCCAATCCAGCAGTGAGTTCCTATTTCAATTGGTTTGGATTGTTGTTTTTCTATTCCATCAATTATTATAATATGCCCATCGGCAGTATTTAATGTCACATCCCAACCAATTCTGCTTTTATCTCCAATAATTATGGAACTGTCACTTCTAATAAAGCAATTTCCATTGATATATACCTCCTTGCCTATCTCTATAATACCATTGTCGTCCATCCTCAGAGTAGTCCCCTTTCGTATATATGCTCCTCCATTAAATTTGAGCACAGAATTTCTGCCGCATATGATCATTCCGCCATGGCAATTTGGTAATCCATTAGAGGCTGTGGAACCCAAAAAAATCATTCCTCGAGTCAATTCTTGTGGAAGAATTAGATTTTTTCGTTTGAGGCCATTCACCTTAAATCCCGGATAAATTCGTATCGGAAGTTTGAGGGCTTTGGATAGAGGGAGGTATCTTAAGTTAAAAATAATCGATTTTATATTTATAATAAGTCTTGTCAAATCGAATATCATATTTAATATTTTTACTCTATGTCAGATTCAATCAAATTTATATCAGAATGTCGATCTATTTGCTCATCGATGTCGGATTTCCGATTGATATATATGCCTAATACATAGGGCAGCAACCAGGAATACCATCCGGGGTAGGATCGCTGAGTGAAACACAATGCAAGTACAATTAAGTAAATAACAGTATATCTTGTATTGCATCTAGGAGGAATGACACTAAGATAAAATAGGGCAGCTAAGATTACTCCTATCCAACCTAATCGTATAACATAAATTTTAAATCCGGCACCAGCGATATTTTCAGTATCGGTATACCCCTTCATCCCTCTTAATGACAATCCTTTCTTTATACTTTTTTCATATAAGAAATCAGTACCTTCAGTGAAGCGGTTGTTACCCTTGATACCTTTTTCTTCATCATATTCAAGTCGGTTGATAATCAATTCGTTGACTGCTGTGTTACCTAAATTGATGGTTATTACATACAGTCCGGAAAAAACAGCGAGTACGAGAATGGATCTTTTTATGTCTTTGATTGTCAATAGAATCCATCCAATTCCCAAAAGCATATAGCCGGCAAGTGAAAAAGAAAAAATGACACCTAAAAGGAGAATGTAGCAATAAACGTTCTTCTTAAACTGGAATGAATTTGCAAGCAAAAGAAATGTGCTTACAAGAGCTTGATGTCCAGGTTCAAGGAAAAAAGCATTGAATCTGGTGAAGATTTCATTATCCCATGTCGTTTTGATATAAAACAGATAATTGTCAAATGGAACATATGTAGGATGGACATAGCGTCCGAAGGATGGCAAAGGTATTACAAGAGTTATAAAATAAATAATCAGAGACAATCCGAGCATTATAGCATACCATTTTGTCACAGAATACAATAAGTCCTTTAGATAGTCAGTAGGCAATTGTATGAGAATCAGCACTGGAAAATATGTCAGAAATGTATAAATTCCGGACCCATATCCATCAATCCAAATAGACCATAATGCTAATGCTATCATTGCAATGACCACCCTTCCGGTAGGCTTTCTTATTGAAACTTCTATAGGCAGAAAGCTCATGCATATTATCATTACTATATCCACTCCCAAAATCATAGGAGTCAGTGGAAAGGATGTAGTAAACCATGCATAGGTAGAAGTTAAAAGCCAAATGAAATTGACTATTTTAAATAATGTCCACATTATTCTAATACTGATCAGAATCTATTTCCTATTAAGTTTTTGCTTGATAATTGCGTGAATCATTATGCGTTCTGATTTGTCAAGCCCGAGCACTCCTACAATTATCAAACCTAATATTCCAGCCAATAGAGTGTAGCCTATAACTTGCAAAAATCCTCCATTTGAATATGCATTGTCGAACAATACATAGATTGGGATGGCTATTATACCTATTTTAAATATTGTCAATATCACATATTTAAAGTAAGGTTTGTATTGAAGATTTACTTGTCTGTGGGCAATTATTAGTCTGACTACGTGGGCCACAGTCATAATTGCTATAAGTACTTTCAGTGTCATTGTCGGGCTCCCTCCTAAAGCTAATACTCCAGCTGCTATAGGGATGTAGCTTAATGTTATTATTCCCACAGACATCTGATAATTCCGAATCTTGCCCGTGGCTTGAATTATTCGGGTGATAGGGGGCTCGAGAGCCAGTAGCATGCAATATAGCAAGATTAGTTTGGAGAAGGCACTCATATCCGGAGTATGAGCATCCGGACCCAACCAGATAGCGAGCAGTCCGGGCATATTGCATATCAGAGGAAAGGCGAGAACAAATATCAGAAGAAACGACATCTTGGAAGTTTTGATGACGAGATTCATGGCCCGATCATAATCTTCGGCGGCATATGATTTAATGATCTGAGGACTCGCTGCCATATATAAATTGACGGAAAATCCACTGATTACGTTCCGAATCCTGTCTGCAATTGCTTTAGCAGCGTTGATTACGGGACCAAAGTAAATATTTAGAAGGATATTTTGTCCTTGGGTAGCAAGCATTCCAGAAATTGAACCGAATAGATTCCATCCTGTATATTTAGACAAGTCAGAAAAAATATTGCGGTCCCATTTCCATATATATTTACAATAAGAAAATTTAGAATGGCAATAAAAAATCGACATTGACAACACAACTATACTTGTCAAGGCAGTGAGTATTCCATATAATATCAATCTGTTGCCTCCATATTCCACCAACATGTACGCTATCAGGAGCTTCAATACGCCTTCAACGATGCTAAAAATGGCAAATGCATCCATTCGTTCGTTAGAGACAATGGAGGCTGTATAAGGAATTGTAATCAATCCGGCTGCAAAAGCAACCAGAGATGTCTGGAACACCCATTTTGCAGCAGTCAGCCTATCCTTAGGAATTGTCAGCCAATCTTCAATGAAAAAATAGCCTAAAAGCTCTCCTATCAATATCAATATGATAGTGATTATTGAAAAGATAATGAGAAGAAGAGTAAAAGTATGGCTATATTTATGAAAATCTCCTTTACCTAAATGGAAAGATAGGAATCTTTGTGAGGCCGAAGACATAGCTCCGCTCAGTATGGAAAGGGACGCTACTAAACTCGCTATGACGTCGTATACTCCGTAGTCTACAGTTCCAAGAGCTTCTAAAGTAACTCTGACTGTATATAGATTGATGAATGTCAGGAATATAAGGCGGAAATAGAGTAATCCTGTATTTTTGAGGAGTCTATTTGTGCTGGAGTTCATTTATTCAATCAAACAATTCTATATTGTCAGTATGATTGACGACATGGTCTTCATCAGGAATCGTTTTCCAATTTCCATAAAGATTTGTCAAATATGAATCAATATTATGTGGACAATTGAATGAATATCCTTCAAATTCTATCTTGCCAAGCGGAAATACATCTTCAAATTCATATCGATCATTGAAAGGCGTTCCTATTCCGTATGTGAGGTAGTTGCCATGATTTTTGAAAGTACGAAGGGCAGGATATACTACTTTTTCCAGAACACGATGATTAATGTCGACAAGAGGTCTTAAAAATTTGGTAGAATGCTTGCCTTCCAAAGGGAAATTGACGAAAATTCCCTGAAGGATGTTGGAAAAGCGTTTAACCATAGAAGGGACATTCTTTTCCATCATAAACACATCTACTTGCAGACCTTTATATTTCAGTCGATTATGCCCATAATAATCTTGATTGTATTGGCTTTTTAAATCCCTCAGAGTCATCCATGATGAATTAGAATAATGTGGATCGGTATCCATGGTCTGTAGTATCATGTGCCCTTCATGGATTTCTGATTTTAGGATTTTTTTCAGTTTCAGAGCATCTTCACGAGGCATACATATGTCTGTATCATCATCCCAAGGTATGAATCCGCCATGTCTCGCCGCTCCCAATAGTGTGCCTCCATCCAGCCAATATGAAAGATTATGTTGGCGGCAAATCCGATCTATGAATTTCAGTAGCTCCAACATTCTGAGTTGGGCAGTCCTGAGAGTGGATCCTTCGGGGTTGTATTTTTCCCTCAATTTTTCTTGTAGCTTATTATCGATCATGGCATTTATTAGCAATAAGTAGGAACAGAGTGCTATTACCTTTCTTAGAAGAATTTATTTCCCATTTAAGTAGCTATTGGCATCCTTAATGAGAGAATATACAATCATAACCATGATAATTCCAATTGGGAAAGCTGCTATGATACTCACTGTCTGGAGATTGCTCATCGAACTTTGTGCAAATACGAGTGCAATGGGAAGCATAATAAGCAGTATACACCACATGAGCTGAATACCCCGGTTGGGCATTTCATTTTCTCCAAGCTTTCTATAGCTATACATTGATGCAGTCAATGCGATTGAGTCAAATGAAGTGCTATAAAATGCAAACATCGTCAACAAGACAAGAAGCAAAATGAATGGAGACCATGGAATAGTGCGAATTATGTTTATGATTATTGAGTAAGCATCTCCATTTTCAACGTATTCTGTTAGGAAGTCGGCTGCACCACTTGCTTGCAAACCCATTGAATAATTTCCAAGAATCACAAAGCTTATTATTGTAGATCCAACGCCGAAGATGTAGCCTCCGAGAATAGTTTGTTTGATAGTCCTTCCTCTGGAAATACTTCCAATGAAGAATGGAGCAGCTACACACCATACCATCCAATATGCCCAATAATAGATGGTCCAATTCTGAGGGAATGAAGTAGTACGCCGGGGATCAGTGTATGTTGATAGTTCCAAAAAGTTCTGGAACATTTTCCCCAATGATGTCAGTCCATTCTCGATGATGAATTTAGTCTCACCTCCAAAGAAAAGTACATATGCGAGCAGTCCGAAGAACATAAATACACATATTCTTGCGAGTATTCCTATACCCTTAAATCCATGCAGGAGTGCATATGTATATATACAGCATGTTATGACCAGTATCGTAATTGTAAGGAATGTGGGGTCGATAGAAATATGGAAAAGCTCGTTGATGATGCTTGTCATCATAGGAGTGGCCACAGAGAATGTGGTTGCTGTGCCTGCGATCAGTGCAAATACAGCGAGCAGATCGATGATGCGTCCGAGCCATCCATCTGTGTATTTACCCAATAATGGGCGGCATGCCTCTGAATATTTCTGACGTTCGCGTTTCCTTACATGAAGCATGAAGCCGAAAGCCACAGCTAAAACGAGATAAAATCCCCAAGGAATAAGACTCCAATGAAAAACCGGGAAGACTCCTGCCCATTCATAAATTCCTCCGAGTTCAGTCATTCTTGGATCGACGGCATACATAAACCATTCAGAGAATGAATAGAAAAGTATGTCGGCAGCCAAACCGGCAGTAAACATCATAGCTCCCCATGTGAAGAACGAATATTTAGGCTTTTCATTTTTCCCTCCGAGCACTATATTGCCATACTTGGAAAAAGAGAGATAGATTGATATAAGGAAAATGCCGAGTCCAACAATTAGATAGTAAGCTCCAAGTGTGTCGCCAAAGAAAAATCTTATCTGACTGAGTATTATATTTGATCTCTCCGGCCATAACATGAATGTTATGCACAATCCAAGAATAATGGCCAATGGCAGAATCGTAATCATCCAGTCGATTCTTCCTTTAGTCTTAATTGTCTGTTCCACTTTTAATTTTTGTTAAATTTAATATTGCTCTGTTGAATCGGTCAATTCCATATGATCCGAAATCATCCCCTTTTGCTTCCTTTATCACAGTCCATTGAGCCCAAAGATAATCCCACAGAATCTTGTAGCAAAGAATTTTTTCTCTTGCATTGTCGGGGATATTGCCATTGAAGTATTTCTCCAAAATGAAGTCTTCATTCTCAATTTCGAAATCGGCTTCAATGAAGAGTGCAGCAAAATCTGCCAATGGATCATTCATTCCGGAATATTCCCAATCTATGAGATATATCTTCCCATCTTCAGCCTTTATAAAATTCTCATATAGAGCATCATTATGACATGGCTTCAGGTCTACGCCAAGGGAATTCAGATGAGATTCCAGTGCCATAACACGGGGCTTGACCTCCTCCCAGCCTGCATACATAGTTGCCTCTGCCCGATCAATCAGAACGTCATATTTCTCTATTTCTTGGAAAATATTGAATTCGTTTTTAAGCCGAATGTGCGAATTGTGGATGGTATTATAGATATCAGCAATCTTCTGCATGTTGTCATGGCGCTGGATTGTGGCTGCTGTCAAGGTCTCGGCATTCTCAATGAAGTCGGCAAGCTTTATTCCCGTCTTTGAATTGAAATATCTGATGGGTGGATTAACTCCCAATTTGCAAGCTTCCAGTGCATTGAATTCTTCATTGCTCCTTTCGACCATCCCTTCTGATCCATTCCCGGGCACTCTTAAGACATAGCTCTTTTCATCAAAAATGACTTTAAAGTTCTTGTTGCTCATTCCCCCTATTTGGAGGATTTCAGCCTTTGAGACGTCTTGGCCGGGAAATATATCCTGTAGATAGCAGATGAGATTTTCTTTGTCGAATGGATTTTCTTTTCTTTGGAGAGCCCTGTAAATGGCATTTTGGAGTTTCTTGAAATCTTCGCGGCAATCTACATCTCCCCAAATGACATTCTTGAACCTTATGTAAGGTCTGTCAAGAGGGTCGGTGACATCCATAAAAACATACTCATAGTTGAGATGAGGGTTTTCTGCCGCCTCCCACACTTCAAGCATCTTGCGGAATGTCGGTTGTGATATTCTTGATACTCCCATCATTTCTCCTTCAAAGCGCAAGACACGATGCCGGTCTTTGGTGATTCTCAAGACATATCCGTTTTTAGTCTCCATGAAGCATTCGTCTCCTGACCCACTCTCCTCAGTCATTGACAAACAATTGCCTTTGTCAATAGCACTGAGCTGCTCAATGACCTTTTTCTCAAAGAATGTGTCACTTTCAATAAGAAGGAAATCAGAATCAACTGTATCTTTGCAAAGCGCAAGTGAACCCATTGAAGATGTGAATTCATAATTCTTGTTCTCTAAGATGATGACATCCGGTGAGCTATAATTTTGATAAAGTTCTGCTCGGTAGCCAATCACCACTACGATCTTTTCGTAGCCCGCTTCCCTGAGTAGAGAAATGGTTCTATCCATTAGGCAAGTCTCTCCTGCAAATGGAATAAGAGGATATGGCGTGTCTGAGTCTTTTTCTTTCCTTGCGGAGAGTATTACGGCTGTCTTCATACCTTTGTCAGAGATTCATGAGCGCTGTCGTAGATAAATCCGTCGTCACCCCTTTTGAAATAGAACATCAGGCTCTCGCTTTTGTTAGGGATTTGTGAAAATCCACTTAGGGAAGATTCAGCGCAGTCAAGTCTTTTAGCAATTTTTTTCAATACTGACGACTTGGTATCGTCGATGTATGTATGATCGAACTTACGCAGCTCATCAATAGAATCAAATTCCTTGATTTCATCTTCGGGGTATCTGTTTATCTTCATGAGCGGAAGTTGGTCGATAAACTTGATGTAGATATCTTCCCAATATTGATGTCTTGTCTCTTCCTTAGAATACTCACGCTCCAATATATTCTTGAACTTGCTGCTGAAGTCTTCAGAAAAGTAAGCGTGTCCGATCATATACCAGCTGTCTGCACCCCCGATGATCACATTGCGGATATGGTCGGTATTATCAATTGAGAGACAATATTCTTTTGTTTTTCCATGTGCGAAACAAGCGCTATAGAAACTCTCTTCCGGCGAGGAAGAAAAGACATTATCCAGGAAATAATTATCTGACGAACATATGAAGGTGTTGCCGAGACGGTCAAGTATACGCATCATGGATGATGTGTTGTTGTATCTTGCAAAATCTTCGTTGACAATTATGTCAACTCCGAACTTATCCTTAAGATAGCAAAACATCTCCGCTTTATATCCGACGACAATGCAGATATCGTCTATGCCCGCTTCTTTCAGCTGTCGAATTTGCCTTTCGATAAGCACTTCGCCTTTGACTTCAAGCAGACCTTTTGGCTTTTCGAATGAAAGGGGAACGAATCTGGATGAAGTTCCTGCCGCAAGTATTATGGCATTGCGTCGCATAAGTATGGTCAAAATGCAAAATTGGCTGTGAAATTGACGAAAGACTTGTCGAATACGGGATTGTAGATATAGGCAACGTTAAGAGGCAGAGTCCAGCCGCTTTTGAAATTTACGTTGTATGTATACTTCAGTTCAAGATTACATACAGAAAAACCGTGCTCATATCCGTTGTAGCAAGATTTATTGAATGCGGATCCCACAGTCAAAGAGATTCTATTATAATTAAGGAAATCATAATATGTACCCAACTCCAAATAGGTAGAGTATGCTTGCTTTTCCTCTCCTTTGTCGTTGATATATTTATCTGCTCCGTAGAAAAAATTGCTGAGCGTCGCCCAGAATGGAATTTTTTCAGGAGTATATGACACAACTGCTTCCAGCCAGTGGCCCGTATGCTTTCCACCTCCGAGATATTCATCTTGCTTTGTGTCTACGGTCGGATAGTAGTAGTCGTTGAAGGCCACTCCTATGCCATTGTCAAGGGTGTAGGAAGCTCCTAAATCTACTTCTGCATACTTTCCGTTGATAGCGTAGCCTCCCATAGCGTAGACGAATAGGCCTTTCCATGAATAGTTGATGGATGGGAAAAGAACCGGAGCCGAATCCTCGGTCATCATCTCCATACCTCTCCAAACATATTTAGTCTGTATGTCAAGCCCTAATCCAAATGGAGATTTAATCAGTTTCCCTCCCCAAGCATTTGTCGTAGTCTCGTCTTCTTCACTGGAGATATTTAAATCTTCGGCATAAATACTTTGAGATGCCAAAGGAGCAAATATGGCTATAAGAAGAGCCGTTATAATTTTTTTCATTTGTATTGATTATTTTATATTCTTTCGACGAAATATAATCTTATGTGATTAGGTGCTAATATGATAGAATAATTTTTGAACGAACACTATCCAATGGATTGAGTATAATTATTCTTCCCCTAATCCCACGTTTATACGACAAAACGTAGAATTAGAGCATATTTCATTCGGCTTTAAAATGTCAAAATCCGACATTATGATCATTCTGACGACGGCCTCTATTTTGCAATAATAGGCGTTTGAAAGCACAAAATTACAAAAAAAAATTGAAAAGCTATAGAAAATTAGATAAAAACATATTGTTTCTAACCCCTACTATGAGTGGAGGAGAGTAGTATAAAGGTCATAAATTGCTTTGGTATTGTCTTTTGAGAGAAAATGAGTCATAGAATACTCATAGCCTGCTTTGGCAATTTGGTGTCTTAGGTCCGAATCATTAGCAATAAGGGCCATCTTGTCGCTCAGTGCCTCTATGTTGCCTACAGGATATAAGAGACCAGTTTCCTTGTCTTTTATAAGCTCTGGATTGGCACCGGAATCAGAAGCGATGACCGCTAATCCGGCTCGCATATATTCGACCGTAACTCTTCCAAATCCCTCGTTGGTCGACAAAGTCAGCCCCACATCGAATCGTTTGATGTGTTCATTTACATTATTTATCCAGCCCATAAAGGTGACATACTCTGACAATCCGTGTGCTTTACTGAATTTTTCAAGGATCTCTCGGTGCCATCCATCACCAACAATGTATAAATGAATATTTTTCTGAGAGCGTTGATTGATTAAGATGTCCATTGATTTAAGCGCATCAATTTGGCGTTTAGCCTCGTTGATGGCACCCGTTATGCAAAATCTGACAATTCCATCGTTGTTTTCAGCCTTAGGTAGGCCTGAAGGCTCTTCCAATGGCAGACCATTGTAGATGACATTTATTTTTGATTCCGGTTGGATATATTGCAAATATCTGTTTTTGATGCTTTGAGACACGGCTATGAATTTATCGGCTTTGCGATATAATCGTTTTTCCTGAGCTCGCCCTAATAATGGCTTCATGTTGAAATCCATGTCTCCAAATTCCCTAAAATGCCAGACGTGCTTAATCTTAAGTTTGGAAGAAAGAAATCCTCCTATGTCGATGATTGAGGAATTGGTGTGTATCAAATCCGGTTTTTCTTTTCTTATCTTTTTTAATATAGATCTATAATTGATAAAATTGGAGGCATATTTTATAAAGCTAACAGGCTTTTTATTATAATACCATTTGAAAGGATAAAAACGTGCTGATATACACTTGATTCCTAAAGCTCGAGCTTCTTTAAGAATACTGGTGGAATAGTCTTCAC
>CAMWLX010000022.1 GCA_947175225.1 uncultured Porphyromonadaceae bacterium | reverse complement strand
GATTTGTTTAAATCTTCTAAAATGATTAACTTTGCATTGAGATTTAAATAAAGGATAGAATAATCAACTTTTTTATCAATTCTACTGCTAAGATATGGCATCGTCGGGAAAACAGGTAAAAAATGGAAAGGCTTTTGAATATGCAATAGCCCGCACGTATTATGACTACATCTCTTCAATGGGTATTCCTGTAGAATGGGTGGAGAGTGATGCGTTGAGAATTGCGAAATCTTTCTATGATACTTTTCAGGATTCCGACAAACAAAGATTCGATAATGCCGCTTATAATACGATTTCATCTTTGGTTAAGATTGAACCGGGCTTGATAACCCCGGGGAAAAAAGATGATGTATTAAAAATTGCGTTGAATAGCGATGCTTCAGGGGAAGTTGGAGATGTTAGGGATGTGGTTTTTTCTCATGTCAATCCATCTTGGGAAATCGGTTTTTCTGCAAAAAATAACAATGATGCAGTGAAACATTCTCGTTTAGGCAAAGATTTGGATTTTGGAAAAGTATGGTTAGGATATGCATGTTCGTCTACTTATTGGAATGATATAAAACCAATCTTTTCTCTGATAGAAAGCCATATAGCTCAGGGATATACTTGGAATGATTTAGGCGCTTCAAAAGAAAAAGATATCTATCTACCCATCTTAAAGGCATTTAGAAAAGAACTTCTGCGTATATGTAGTGAATACTCGGATGTTCCAAAAAAACTGATTAAATATTTGATAGGGACAAATCCATTTTATAAGATCATCAAAGACGATAAGCATAATATGGTCGTTGTAAAGGCTTTCAATATCAAAGGAAAGCTCAACAAGTCATATATGGGATGTAAAAGTGCGTATCGTGTTCCAAAAATAAATTATCCTACGCGTATGGTGGAGCTTGAATTTAAACAGAATTCAAATAATACATTAAATATGATATTAGATGGAGGATGGGAAATATCATTCAGAATTCACAGTGCCAGTAGAAAGGTAGAAAGATCGCTAAAGTTCGATATTAATCTTCTTGGGAATCCACCTATTCTTTTTACTCAATATATTTTTCAATAGTATGCAGTTGATTAGTTTATTCAGTGGAGCAGGAGGACTTGATTTAGGCTTTCATAAGGCTGGTTTTGAAACTGTGTTTGCCAATGAGTATGATAAAAAAATCTGTCCTACATTTAGGGAGAATTTCCCGAATGTAAGATTGATAGAAGGTGATATTCGAAAGATAAATCCTGATGCATTTGACATGGATGCTATTGGAATAATCGGCGGACCTCCTTGTCAATCTTGGAGTGAAGGTGGAGCACTGAGGGGTATCGAAGATGAGCGTGGACAGTTGTTCTATGAGTATATTAGAATATTAAAAGCCAAAAGGCCATTGTTTTTTGTGGCTGAAAATGTTTCGGGGATGCTTTCTAAAAGACATTCTTCTGCTGTTCAAGAATTTTTAAAACTCTTTGATGAAGCTGGCTATTATGTCTCTTTAAAGCTATTGAATGCAAATGATTATGAAGTTGCAGAAGATAGGGAGAGGGTCTTTTATGTTGGTTTTAGAAAGGATTTGGGTGTAATGGATTTCGTATATCCTACCCCTATCAGTCCTAAACCTGTCTTAAAAGATTGTATATGGGATTTGAGAGATAGTGCCATACCAGCCTTACCTAAGAATAAGACTAATGGAGAAGGTTGTATTGTGCCAAATCATGAATATTTCATCGGGAGCTTTTCTTCAATCTTCATGTCGCGCAATCGTGTAAGATCTTGGGATCAACCTGCATTCACTGTCCAAGCATCCGGTCGGCAATGTCAACTTCATCCTCAAGCACCTAAAATGATTAAAGAATCTGCAAACAAACAATCTTTTGTCAGAGGGAAAGAATATCTTTATAGGAGAATGTCTGTTAGGGAGGTTGCGCGTATACAGGGTTTCCCTGATGAATATAAGTTTATTTACGATGATCTCAATTATGGTTATAAAATGATTGGTAATGCAGTGCCGGTTAATTTAGCATATCATCTCGCAGTCCGTATAAAAGATACTTTAACAGACGTGGGTATTCATTAATGATTAAAAGGGAAATAGCTTCCTAACGGGAGTCGGTGGGGGAGATGCCGAATTCTTCTTTGTAGCATTTCGAGAAATAGGCGAGGGATGTGAAGCCAACCTCGAAAGCAATCTCGCTGACGGTCTTCTCCGAGCTGTGGAGCAGTGTCTTTGCCTTCTGAAGACGCATTCGGCGGATAAGTTCAACCGGGGTATAGTTGGTCAATGCCTTAATCTTGCGCGTGAACTGAGACTGTCCGAGATTCATTGCTGAGGCTATTTCCGATATCTGAAGATCGGGATCAGCGAGCCGCTCCTGTACGAGATCTACAAAACGGGAGTAGAATTCGCTTTCCACGTCGTTGGGACGGTGAGGGGTTTTCGGGGTTTCGGATTTTTGGATTTTCGAGTTATCAGGTTGTTGGGTTTTGGAGGGAGTTGCGTAAAGCTCGCGGATGCGTTGACGGTTCTGGAGTAGGTTGCGGCAACGAGCCGTCAATACGTCGAGGTTGAATGGCTTGGGGAGATAGGCATCAGCTCCCTGACGGTAGCCTTCGGCGCGCTGCTCGTCGAGCGAGCAGGCGGTGAGCATAAGCACCGGAATGTGGGAGGTAGAAACCTCTTCCTTCAGTTCCTTTACGCACTGGAAACCGTCCATCACGGGCATCATCACATCGCAGAGGATTATGTCGGGGACATATTTTGCCGCCATACGGACACCCTGCAGGCCGTCGGCAGCTGTCAGCACGTTGTAATCCTCTCCTAACTGCCCGGTGATGAGGTCGCGGATATCGCGGTTGTCGTCGATGACGAGAAGAGTCGGTTTTTCGTCTTTGAAGTCTGAGGTATCCGCTTCGATTGGCGCGAGTTCAGTCTCTATGTCTGTGGCGGATATGTGAGATTCGACATCTCGGCTTTCATTTGTATGACGGATTGGGAAGCTTACTATGAACTCGCTTCCTTTTCCTTTATCACTCTTCACGGTGATCGAGCCGCCGTGTAGCTCAACGAACGCTTTTGTAAGGGCAAGCCCAATGCCGGACCCTTTCGGATTTGCCCCTTCTGCCTGATAGAAGCGGTCGAAGATCCGCTCTATCTCCGACGTATTTATTCCGCAACCGGTATCTTTCACAGAGTAAGAAATCTCAGAGTCGGTTTGGCCGAACGATACTGTAATCTTTCCATTGTCAGGGGTATGCTTGAAGGCATTGCTCATAAGGTTGAAGAATACACGCTCCATTTTCTCGACATCTACGGCAACTGTAGGAATGTCCTTTACCTTTATGTCGGCAGTCAGGCGTATGTCGCGCCTGCGTGCCGCTTCTGCGAAGGATTCTGTCCAATCTTTCAGCAACGCGGGAAATGACACTTCCGAAAGCTTCAGTTCTGTCTTTCCGTTTTCGTATTTGCGGAAGTCAAGTATTTGGTCGATAAGTCGGCGCAGTATCACAACATTCTTCTTGGCAATCTGCATAAGTGAGTGGCTCTTGGGACTTAGACTTGGATCATCAGCCACCTGGTCTACAGGGCCTGCAATGAGGGTCAGGGGAGTACGGAGGTCGTGTGATACGTTAGTGAAGAACATCAGTTTGGAGCGGGTGACCTCCTGCAGCTGCTCATACAGAGTCTCCTGCTTCTCCTTTTCTTCCTGGAGCTGGCTGTTCTTGTCCTCGAGTTCCTTCTGATGACGACGGTGTGCCTGCATACCTTTCATAAGCAGGAACACAAGTACACAAAGCAGCAATGCTATGGACATGGAAGCCCAGAGCAACAGTTTCTGGGTGTTGTATCGCTCCAGCTGCCGGTCTAACTTGTCGTTGAGCAGAGAGATTTTGGAGCTTGTCTGGTCGAGCAGGGTTTCCTGGGCAAGGAGTATGTCGGCGTTGGATGAGTCGATGGGAGAAAGGGGAGCCACGCGTGTGATCCTTTCGTAAGGTTCTTCTTTCAGGATGGAGAGGGCAATGTTGAGCAGACGTTGACCTTCGGTAGGATAAAGGAATGTCGCCTTAAGGTTTCCCTCTGAAACGCCTTTTATTCCTTGCTGTGGAAAGCCGTCGATGCCGATTACCGCCACGTCGTCGCGCCCATTCTTCCTAAGGGCTCTTGAGGCTCCGAGCGCCATGTGGTCGGTATGGGCATAGATCATGTTTATCTCCGGATGAATCTTTATCAGCGAATCGGTCAGGATTTCGGACCTGTTATCATCCCACTGACCGAACTCGCTGGCAACCACCTCCATGTCTGTGTGTTCCTTTACTCCATCGATGAATCCTTCGTGGCGTAACTGTGCAGGGGAAGCGGATTCCGGACCTCGTATCTCCAATATCTTCAGGGGTCGGTTGCCAAGGGTAGCTGCAGCATATCCGGCGACTCCCTTTCCGAGCGCATAGTTGTCGACCTCCATGTGTGCCGTGAAGTCATCGCTATCTATGCGGCGGTCGAATGTCACAACCGGTATGCCTTTTACTTTCGCTTCTCGCACAACACTGACGAGTGGTTCTGATTCGTTAGGAGCAAGGATTATGAGGTCGTAGCCGTTGTCGATGAAATAGCGTACGTCTTCCTGCTGACGTCGGGAATCGTTGTCGGCATTGCGGATGTCGAGCTGCACATCAGGATGATTGAGAAGTTCGGCACGCAGGTCGAGATTTGTCTTCTCTCGCCAATAGTCGCCGCTGCATTGGGCAACACCTATCCTGTATTTTACTTCTTCATCTTTGCCGCAGCATACGAGCAACGACAACATTGTTATAAGGGGAAAGAAAATCTTTATAAAGAAAAGTTTTTTATTGATGTATGGTTGCATATGAATGGTTAGTATGGGGGTAACATGGCTTGTCTTGTCTATGAGACAAAATTAGGTAATTTTTGTCTCATGTGCAAGACAAAAACATATTTTGTTATATAAAAATGGTTCTTCGTCAATTGAGTTGTAAATATTCGCCTGAAGATCACGCAGAGTCCCCAGGGATCTGTTGCACCTTCTTAAAGTAAATTGAACTGGGGGAAGGACGCGGGAAAAAACCACGCAAAATCGTAAGATTTCAATGAATTAGTAAGTTTTGTGTCATGGTTGTGGCGAGCACTCTTGGAGGGATGGGAAAAAATCGCTATATTTGCGAGAAATTTGGAGATTATGGAAGAACAGAGATATCCAGTGGGAATGCAGACCTTTTCGAATATAATCGAGGAAGGATATACGTATGTAGATAAGACTTACTATATAAAGCCTCTGCTGAGACAGAGCAAATTAATTTTCCTGAGCCGACCTCGTCGGTTTGGGAAGAGTCTGCTGCTCTCTACCCTAAAGGCATATTTCGAAGGCAGGCGTGATCTTTTCAAGGGATTGGCGGCAGATGTCATGGACCTTGACTGGACTCCGTCGCCGGTGCTCCGTTTCGACTTTAATGCTGAGAACTATTCCGATGAAGAGGGACTAAGTAAAATCCTCAATCGCCTTCTCGGAGAATATGAGGAGATATACGGTATTACATGTGTAGCCGACTCTTTAGCCGGGAGGTTTTCCCAACTTATAAGAAAAGTGGTGGATGGAAGCGGACGCAAGGTGGTGATTCTCATAGACGAATACGACAAGCCGTTGCTCGACATCGAGGAAAACAAGGAATTGTTTGAGAAGAACCAGCGGATACTTAAAAGCTTCTTCGGCAACCTGAAGAGTATGGACGAATATATCCGCTTCGGCTTCATCACGGGAGTGAGCCGATTCAGCAAGGTAAGCATCTTCAGTGATCTTAACAACCTTGATGATATTTCAATGGAGAATGACTTTGCTGACATCTGCGGATGGTCGGAAGATGAACTGCTCAACAACTTCCGACCCGGCATAGAGAGTCTGGCAAAGGAGCGGGAAGAGGATTTCGATGGGACTCTCCGTGCCCTGCGAGACTACTATGACGGATACCTGTTCGCTTTGAAGGGGAGTCGACTGTATAACCCCTTCAGTGTATTGAAGGCATTGAAGAAGAAAGAAATCGATCCGTATTGGTTTGAATCCGGTACTCCGATCTTTCTTGCACGCCGCGTCAAGGCGCAGGGAATATTTCCTCCGGATCTTAACGCCCAGATGTGTACGAAGAAGGAACTGACTGCTGTTGGAATGGATGACAGCAATCCATTCCCACTGATGTTCCAGACAGGCTATCTGACCATCGACTTCTACGACAAGGAAATGCAGCTTTATGCCTTGCGTTTTCCCAACCGTGAGGTAGAGATAGGATTCTATGAAGACCTAATGCGTGTCTACTTACCGGACTCGCAGCTTCCTGACAGTCCGTTTAGGTACGCACACTTCAAGCAGGATCTTTTCGGCGGTCGTCCACGCGATTTCATGGACAGGCTCGCCTCGCTGCTGAAGGATCTCCCCGGAGAAGACCATAAAGAATCATCCTACCGTGCCATCACCTACCTGCTGGCTGTGCTTAGCGGTTCTCATGCCATTGCGGAGCGCCACGGCTACAAGGGGCGGAGCGATATCGAGGTGATAGCCGGACGCTTCGTCTATGTATTTGAATTCAAGTATAACAAGAGCGTGGAGGAAGCCATGGATCAGATTCACGACCGTGACTATGCCGGACGGTATGCGATGGAGAGAAGGAAGGTCTTCCTCATAGGAGCTAATTTCGACGAGGCAAAGGACAATCGGGGTCTGAAGTACAAAATCGAGGAACTGTAGTAAGTAAGAACATTAATAAAGCGGGCTATAATTGATTTTATCCAATTATAGCCCGCTTTATTAATGGGTTTTTATTTACGGGTGAGGAATTTCTTGCCGTTGGAGATGTGGATGCCGGAGGTTCCTTCTGTCGAGGGCAGGCGCATCCCCTGGAGGTTGTAGATGTCGGGGTTGCCTGTCGGATCGCTCCATACGGATTCCACGGCATTGCCGTTTGTAGCGTCGAGGATCCAGGCCTTGAGTTCGTTGACATGCACGGTGGAGTCGGAATAGGCCTCGATTCCATTAGCATCAGCTTCTGTCGGGAACACGCGGATGGAAGTGGCCCAGCGGTCGTTGATGAAGATGTCGAGGATGGAGTGGTCGATGAAGACGTTGATCTTCAATGTCTCTCCGTTGGCAGGTTTTACGGGTAGCGGACAGCGGTAGATGCCGTCGTAGACTCCATTGTCATTCTTGAGACGTTCCATGCCGCTGAAGTCAGCTATGATCTCTCCTGAGGCAGGATTATAGTAGATCTTGCCCTCTCCTTTAGAAGACTTGAAGACATTGAACCCGAATGGTGACGCGCCTACCTCAAACGTTCCGCATATCTCCACCGAACGACCCGATACGGGGGAAAGGTCGATTGTACCGGAGAGCTCAAACGATTCCTGTGTATACACAGTTTCGCCACGCAGACCTTTGAGACCTTCAAACGGTTTTTGGATCAAGCTTCCGTCTTCCGCAAGACTCCATTCGCGAGGGAGGGAGTAGCAATGTGCCCAACCGAGGCGCCAGTTTTCCATTGAAGGAAGTTTGTCGGGCACTATACCAAGCACTATCGTCTTTCCATCATGGTTATAGATGGTAGGAGACAGGAGTCCGAATCCTTCACGAGAGTTCATCTCCACGAGGCGAGGTTCTGAAGAATTGGCATCAGGAACAAACTTTCCGTCAGCAGCTATGCTGCCGGTCCAGTAGAGTGTGCGTACACCCTGCGATGTGCCGAGCGGAGTGGCGGTGAAAAGCCAGCGTCCGTCAGGCATCGGGGTGATGTTTGGCATCTCCCAGAAAGTTCCGTCGGTTGCCTTGTTTGTTCCTGTAAAGAACTGATCTCCACTGTTGCTCCAGGTCTTCGTGGAAGGTTCGTAGCGATGTAAGGTGGTGGTGCCGAGTCCATCTTTTGACGATCCTACGATGATATATGCATTGTCGCCACTGCGGAAGAAATAGGGATCGCGGAAATCATCGGAAAGACCTGCGGGACGACCGTTGATGATTGGATTTGCTTCGCTTTTAATCCAGTTGTCGAGGGTCTCGGTTTCTGGGGCGGCCCGGGCTATCATGGCCTTGGCATAGTCTACCGCCGTGTAAAGTATGTTTGGCTTTCCTCCAGTGATCTCATCGTCGGTGAATACGCAGCCGCTCCAGCATCCTTTTATGTCATACCAGTCGCCCGGAGCGATGGCTATCTTCTCCTCGCGCCAGTCGTAGAGGTTCTCACTTGAGATGTGTCCCCAGTGCAGACGTGCCATATAGGGACCGTCGGCATTCTTCTGGAAGAAAAGGTGGTAGCGTCCGTCGGAGAAGGTCATGCCGTGACATTCGTTGGTCCATCCGGCTGCCGGCATTCCGTGGAAGCGAGGGCGAAGCAGCTGGTCGGCAAAGCGAGATGCAGGAATATCGAGGTTGGCTTCGCTCTCCGTTTTCCATGAGGCGATTTCCTCCTGAGACTTTGCGTCATTCCAGACAGAGATATCGTCGATCAAGCCGTTGAAAGACATGAGCTGGAACGGTCCGGACATCCTTGATTCCGTACCCTGGCCCATATAGAAATTGCCACCTCCGTAACTTATGGATCCGGATGCCTTGCCTGATCCGACTTGCACGCCGTTGTTGTAGAGCGTGGTGGTACGGTTTTCGCAGTCTATTACAGCTACAAGGTTGTTCCACTGATATGTCGGAAGAGGCTCGCTTGCCTCTACGCTAAGGGGCCATCCTCCGATGTAAGTCTCGAAAGAATATTTGCCATTGAATCCGAGGTAGAACCCGAAGCCGGATTTGCTGTCCTTGTCAAGACAGGTCGCTATAGGAGTCTTTTCTTTTGTGTCGGTGTCAATCTGGATGATGGGATATGAAGGTGTGGCCACCCATAGCGATACGGTCATTGTCTTGCTGTTGGAGAGTATGTTGCCAAGGGATGCCTTGACGTGGGATGTGTAGCCGTCGAAGCGGAGTGCTTCTCCTACGGCCCCCGGGAGGTTTTCAGGCGAAAAATTCCCTTCTACAGCGAATTTTTCTCCACTGACAGTCTCTTCTATCATGCCCCCTTTTACATCCATAGAGAAGTGAGCCACAAGATCAGCGTTTGATGAAAAGGCAAATGTCAGGGCTGAAAGAAATGAAATGTGTTTGATTAGAGTCATATGTCACTTTGGCGGCATTGAGTGCCGTTTGTTGCTAAAATACGGGTGACGTGCAAAAAATCCTGAAAAGCACATCACCCGCAAAATTAAGAAATTTATTTCAGATAATCAAGAATGTTCTTTGTCAGCTGCTCTACATTGTGCTGGTAAGGGTTGGAGCCGGAGTTCTGGTTCCATTCATAAGCAGCCAGACCGTTGGCGATACAGCGTCCGTGCTCGGGGTTGGAATAGAATTCCACGAGACCTGCCACGCAGTGGTCGCGCACGTGTCCCCATGTGGCGAGTACGAGGGAGTTGGTAGTAACCTCGAAATTTCTGATTACGTCGCGCTGGTTGCCACGTCCGTAGATATTGCAGTCCCACAGACAGTTGTGGTCTTCACGGATGCCTGGACCGATAAGCGGGAGAGTTGGGTAGCCGTAGCCGTTAGGATCCTCGAGTACGAGATCCTTGTAGATTGCGTGTTCGGTGCGGTCGTAGAATCCCTGGTCAGCGCCGTCACGGAAGTCCCATCCGAGGTTGGGATTGATTACCCATACGTCGTCGCCCGAGCCGCCGTCGCCATTGCCGTAAACTGTAGGAGCCATATTGTCAGGCACCATTCCGAGAGGCACTGTAAGCTGGGTAGCCATATTGGAGAGATAGATGCTGCCTCCGTTGGCAGAATATTCGCGGAGGGCTGCGATAGTAGATGCGGAAGCGATGTCGCCGGGAAGGTATTCCCAACCCATCTGGAGTCCTACACGGTCTATCTCGATCCACATCACCGAATAGATTGCCGGATCATAGTCAGCGATGTCGGCGGGATGCAGGAACTCTGCGTTAGGCTGCTGTGCGAACCATGCGGCAGCCGCACGCTCGTCGTCATCCTTCAGGTCGGCAGCTGTGGCAGCCTCGGAAGGAAGCAGATAGAGCATCTTCGGCTCCATGTATGGTATGGTCTTCTCTACAGACTGAGAGGGAGAGAAATAGTAGGTGTCATAGACGACTTCCACGCTGTAGGTGAGCGGTGTCTCCATTGGCTGAGCCTTCAGCACGTAGCTGGTGGCGTCGGCGGGAAGAAGGACAGCCTTATCGGTTTCTCCGTTGGTCACGATGCGCACCCCGCTGCGGTGTGCCTGAGATGGAAGAGTCCAGCTCAGCGTCACCGTGCGGCCGTTAAGGTCTCCCTTCAACGCGCTCACTCCGGCGAATTCCTCCTCAGGAAGAGTAATGACTACAGACTTGCCGGTGGAAAGTCGGTTGTCGGCGTAGTTCACCTTCACGGTGTAGACAACTTCCTCGCCGAGAGGTGTGCCGAGTGCGGTGTAGGTGTAGTTACGGTCTGCGTTTACATCAAAATGCTGTATTTCTGATGCATTGCGATAGAGAGTGCAGCCGGTGACGTCCTTATCGGCAGGAAGAGTCCAGTTGATGTTGACATCATGGTTTGCTACGCCGCCTACTGTATAGGCGATTGAATTTACTGCCGGAAGCTCCGGGGCCTCTGTATATCCGTTGGGCGTATATTCGGAGCACCCTGTCAGCAGCAGGGCTAAGCCTGCTGCCAAAGTATATGCTGATTTATTGAGTTTCATCTTTTAAAGATCAAATTTTAAAGATAAAAGATTAAAGACTTAAAACCTCTTAAACTTTTTAAACTTCTTGATGTGTTTAAACTTACTTGTAGAGGTCGCCTGCGTTGTCTACCTGATTGAGAGGAATGGGACAGAATATGTCGGCTTCGTCGAGATGGGCATTGTCAAGGTAATGGAAAAGAGACTTTTCCTTAGCGTAGTAGGCGTTGACAGTGTTGACTGCTTCACCCCAGCGAATAAGGTCGAACCAGCGGAGTCCCTCCATGGCAAGCTCGAGGCGTCGCTCCATGCGGACTGCCTTGCGCGCATATTCCTGATTCCATCCGGGAGCACCGTATTCGCGCACGAGATATGTGGCTACCATCGGGTTGACATCGATCGGAGTGTAGTTGGGATCTACAGAACGGGCAGCTTTCGCACGCACCTGATTGATGAGGTCGCGGGCTTCATCAAGACCCTTATTCTGTTCGATCAGCGCTTCTGCCTTCATAAGGAGCACATCTGCATAACGGACGATGATATAATTGAGCGAACTTGCTCCCCAAGGCACGATACCAACTTTCACGAAAGGAGAGTCAGGGGAAGGATATGGTTTCTTGCCTGAGTACTGGCTGTAGTTGTTCAGATTGCGACACCAATTCTCGTTGTAGTTGTAAGAACGCCATGGCATTCCGATGCGACCGAAGGTGAAGTCGACGCGTGGGTCAACGTTGCCTGCATAGTCGGCGTGGTCAAGATTCTCGGAAGGAGCCTTAGAGCTGTCGAGGTAGGGGAGACCGCTCTCATCGGTGCGGAACGCATTGACGAGGTCTTGCGAGCCAAGGTAGAAGTCATCGCCGTTGCCATAGACATCACCCTCGGATACCGTACAGTTCAGGCAGTTGTTGAAGTTATACTGGTCGGGAGAGTTGGCTGAGGAGAACTGGACAGCCATAACGGATTCATACTGATTGTTCATCTCGGGCTTCGACATGTCGAGGAAGTTGGGATAGAGAGAGTATTGTCCGCTCTTTATCACGTAGTCAGCATAAGTCTCAGCGGTAGCATAGTCGTGGTTGAAAAGCGCCACGCGAGCGAGGATTGCTGCTGCCACGAACTTGTTGAAACGTCCAGGTTCGCTCTGAGTCTCCACATTGTCAGCGTATGCCAGCTTGAGGTCTTCGGTAATGAAGCCGGCTATCTCATCACGCGAATACTCGCTTGCGCTTACGCTCGACGGGTCGGTGACGTTCTCGTCGAAATAGGGGAACTTCTTGAAGATACGGAGCTGATCGAAGTAGTAGTATGCGCGGAGTGTCTTCATCTCGGCTATGTATGCCTTGCGGTTGTCTTCACTGAGGTTTCCGGCGGATTTAAGAGCGCGGATGGCGGTGTTGCATCGTGAGATGGAGAAATAGTTGTTGCGCCACTTAAAGTCGAGGATGGGGTTGTCGCTCTGCACGTTGCCGATAGAGAACTCGTGCATGTAAACCTCGTATCCGAGCTCGCCACCACCCTTCTGGGCATCATCAGATCGGATGTCGAAGACCCAGTTGTTGATAGGGCCGGCGAATGATTCGTTGTTGCCGAAATAATGGCATAGCAGAGTGGCATATGCCGATGTCATCATGTCGATGGCTTCATCGTCGCCTATCTGTTCGGTTGTGAACACCCCCTGGGGCTTTGTATCGAGCAGGTCGTTGCAAGATGTAGCTGCCATGCCGAGGGCAAAAATTGCCGAGGCGAAAATTGCTTTCTTAGCTGTATGCTTGAGATTTTTCATTTTTTTCTTTGATTGATAAGGGTTAGAACTGGATGTTCACGCCGAAAGTGAATGTACGGGGACGTGGATATGCGCCATTGTCGATTACTGCGCCGTATTCACCGGGGAGAATTTCAGGGTCGAGACCTTTGTATTTTGTCATTGTGAAGACATTCTCGACCTGACCGAAGATATTCAGATTGCTGCAGGCGAATTTCTCTGTGATGTGGCGTGGCACAGTGTATGAAAGCTTGAGATATTTCATCTTCATATATGAGCCATCCTGCACATAATAGGTAGAGAAGCGAGCCTCGTTGTTTGCATCTGTCAGTGATAGCGCCGGGATATCTGTGTCAGTGTTGTCCGGTGTCCATGCATTGAGGATGTCGGCGGCGTGGTTGGTGTTGGTATTGGCACGTCCGAAAGAATAGAGCTGTCCCTTCATGGCATTGTGTATGTCGAAGCCAAAATCTCCGGAGAAGAACATGTCGAGTGTGAAAGCCTTGTATTTAAGCGCGAGGTTGATACCCATCGAAAGGTCGGGGTTGGGATCACCGATGAAGCAGCGGTCTGCGTCGGTGATATATCCGTCGCCGTCAAGGTCGCGGTACATCAGTCTGCCGGGAGCGGCACCTTGCTGAATTGCATGGTTGGCCACCTGCTCTGTCGACTGGAAGATTCCGTCGCACACATAGCCATAGTATATGCCCATAGGTTGTCCGGGTACAAGACGCTGGTCTCCGCCGATGAATTCCTGACGGTTGTTGAGCTTAAGCAGTTTGTTCTTGTACTGTGAGATGTTGATTGATCCGTTCCAGGAGAAATCGCCATAGTTTGGAGAGTTGTAGGCTACGGTCACTTCCCAGCCGTTGTTGCGCATAGATCCGGTATTAAGCCATGTGGAGGCATTTTCGCCAGCTACGCTGAGGGTAGGTGGAATGGTGAGCATATCGGTAGTTTTCTTGACGTAGTAATCAGCGCTGAGATTGAGTGCTCCGTGGAAGAAGGTGAAGTCGATACCGATATTGTTCTGTGTCGTTGTCTCCCATTTTAGGTCGGGGTTTCCGGTGGCTGCAAGTGTGATGCCGGAGGTGGTAGATGAGTTGGTGCCTGCGAGGTCGTATGCTCCGTTGCCTGTATTGAAGATGTAAGTGGAGTATGCAGGATAGAGAGATGGGATGTTGGCGTTACCGTTCTGTCCCCATGAGTAGCGTATCTTCATGTCGGTGAGCACATCGTTTTCAGGGAAGAAAGCCTCCTGTGTAGGACGCCATGCTACTGATGCGGCGGGGAAGATACCGGAGCGGTGTCCTTTTGCGAAGCGTGAGTTCTCATCGCGTCGGATTGTGAAAGAGAGAAGGTAGCGGTCCATGAAGTTATAGTCAACCTTTGCAAAGAGGGAGAATACCGACCACTGTGTCTTGCCGCCTCCGTTGTTGCGGGTGCCGGTACCGGCTCCGATCTGCATATAGTCTGAATCTTCAAAAGCGTATCCCTCGCGGCTTGCTGAGAGGTCGCGGAAAGTGTATCCGATAGCCTCTGTGCCCAACAGGGCGGTCAGGAAGTGCTTGTCGTTGAAGTTCTTCACATAGTTGGCAGTGTTGGTCCATGTCCAGGTGTCGCCCTGGCCGTAAACATCACTTACCGAATTGACGTCGTTGGCGTTGATGCGGCGGCCGAGGTTATGGTTGAAGTACTGCGAGTGCTCTATGCCAATATTGGTTTTGAGGGTAAGTCCTTCCACAGGATATATTTCCAGGAATGCGTTGCCGAGGATTCTCCACGAGTTTGATGAGTTGTCGGCTGCATTTGAAATCTGCTGCATAGGGTTGGCGAGGTCTGACTTTATAAGGGTCATCGGGTTTGCCCATTCGCCGTTGATACCTTTCTCAGGAAGTGCAGGCATCTGGGAGAGTGCCGTGAAGGGGATGCCGCGGTCGCCTGCTACATCCATGCCTCGGTTTGACCAATGAGCCACGAGGAGATTTTCGCCTACTGCAATGTATTTATTGAAGTTGTAGCGGGAATTGAGTCGGGCGGATATGCGCTGATAGTATGTGTCGATGATGTTGCCGTTCTGGTTGATGTAGTTTGCAGAGAACAGCACGGATCCTTTCTCTGTGTTGTTTGAGATGGATGCTGTGAGGTTGTTGGTCAATGCTGTGTGGTATACGAGGTCTTGCCAGTCAGTGTTTGTAGTCGGGAAATTGGGATTGCCGTCAGCGTATTTCTGAAGCACCGGTGTCGGTCCGTCGCCGTAAAGCACATGTGAGGGAGCAATGCCGGAATTGCGTGAAGCCATCCAGTAAGCTTGGCCCCACTGCTCGGCGTTCATCACGTCATAACGCTTTGCAATGGTCTGAGCGGAGACGGCATAGTTGACATTTATGTTCATTCGGTCGCCTTTCCCGTGTTTTGTCGTGATTATGACAACACCGTTTGCAGCGCGCGAACCGTATATTGAAGCAGAGGCTGCATCTTTTAGCACCTGCATTGTCTCTATGTCGGAGGGATTGATGCAGTTGATGTTGTCGGTAGGCACACCGTCAATAATATAAAGCGGGTCGTTGCTTGAGTTAGCTGTTGACATACCACGGACACGGATTGAACCTGTTCCACCCGGGGCAGCGTCAGGCACTACGTTTACGCCCGGCATCTTTCCTGCCATAGAGTTCATAATGTTTCCTGAGTTTTCGCTGAGGGGCTCCTTCATGTTCATCACGGATACCGCGCCTGTTAGATCGGCCTTGCGGACTGTCTGATAGCCGACTACCACTACTTCGTCAAGAAGAGCTGCGTCTTCCTCAAGATGAACTGTAATCTCAGGAGCTGCCTTTACCTCCATGGTCTTATAACCGATGTAAGATATGGTCAAGTCTGATCCTTGAGGTACCTTTAACTCAAAATTGCCGTCGAAGTCAGTCGCTGTTCCGGCTTTTGTCTGAACACAGAGCACGGTTGCTCCGATCAGTGGTTCTCCGTCGGTCTTGGAGATCACTGTTCCGTTCACTGTGATGTCTTGCGCATAAGCTAACGCCACGCTCAGGAGCATCAGGAGTGAGATTAAGAATGATTTTTTCATAAATATGGGTTTAGTAAATGATTTTTACGCTTTAATTTTTTCTGCCGCAAAGTTAGCGTAAAACTTTATTACCCATATATCACGAATCTTGCATCGGCTATCAAAAAACGCGAGATGCAAGATTTGTTATAGTCTTGGCAACAAAATTATCATTGCCTGCTGATTTTTTACAAGTTTTCAGCGAAATTTTTATCACGCAGGGAGTGCCGAGTAAATGAGAGCACTGAGATTTCCTTAAATACGAAAGGTATTATTGGAGTTTCTGGCGGGTCTCTGTGGGAGTCTCGCCGTAGGCTTCGCGATAGCATTTTGTGAAATAGGCGGGGGTGGAGAACCCGACCTCGTAGCAGATCTCTGAGATGGATTTCTCTGAGCCGGTCACCATAGCACGGGCCTTCTTCAGACGGAGGTTGCGCATGAGCTCTACGGGGGAGTAGTTGGTGATAGCCTTTATCTTTCTATAGAATTGCGTGCGTTCGAGTCCCATCTTCGCAGCAAGGCTGTCGACAGTCATTTCCGTACTGCTCATATCCTCGTAGAATATTTTGAGGAAACGGGAGTAGAATTCATTTTCGAGATCTTTAGCGGGAACCGCTTTCACATCGGCATGAGTGTCTTTATCCGAAGTTTTTTTCTTCGTATCCTCTGTGGCTTTGGATATAGGACTTTGCCAGAGATCCTTTATGATCTGACGGTTTTTAATCAGATTGGAACTTCTGGATTTCAGTACAGAGGCTGAGAATGGTTTTGAGAGATAGCCGTCAGCCCCGTTATCGTAGCCCTGCACACGCTGCTCATCCATGGAGCAAGCAGTGAGCATCAGCACCGGTATGTGGGATGTGACGGATTCTTCCTTGATGCGTCGGCAGCACTCCAGACCATCCATTACGGGCATCATCACGTCGCAAATCACGAGATCCGGCACGTATTTTGCAGCTTTTTTCACACCATCGGCACCATTGACGGCCGTAATTATGTTGTAGTCTGCACGTAGCAGTTCCCCTACCATCTCTCGTATGTCGCGGTTGTCGTCAATGACCAATACCAATGGCTTGTCTGATTCAAATTCAGAGTTGCCTTCTATATTCTCAAGTTCTGCTTCTACTGCGGATGCCCCGATCTGCTTGTCGACAGTCTGGGATGTGTCGGCTACGTGTACGACAGGAAGCATCACGATGAATACCGAGCCCTTGTTGAGCTCGCTTTCTACAGTGATTGATCCTCCGTGCAATTCTACGAAAGCTTTAGCCAAAGACAGCCCGATGCCGGAGCCTTTCGGGTGTATGCGGTCTACCTGATAGAAACGGTCGAATATATTGCCAAGGTCACTTTCGCTGATACCTTCTCCCGTATCGGCAACTTTCAGGGTCAGTCTTCCATCATTAATGGCGTATGATATGGTAATTGATCCGTTGTCGCGGGTATATTTGAATGCATTGGATACAAGGTTGAAGAATACCCGCTCCATTTTTTCCACGTCTATGGCAAGATTTATCGGATTATTCCCTTCCGGAGACTCAAGACGCAGTTTTATATCACGCTTACGTGCCAACTGAATGAAAGATTCAGTCCAGTCGCTGATCGTCTGCCGGAAATCAACTTCCGTGAGATGCAGGTTGAGTTTACCATTCTCATATTTGCGGAAGTCGAGTATCTGGTTGATGAGACGCTGCAGTATGCGTACGTTCTTGTCGGCAATTTTGGTGAGAACCTTCTGCGACTGGGTCAGGTTGGTAGCTGATGCAAGCTGAGCCACCGGTTCTGCGATCAGGGTGAGCGGGGTGCGGAGGTCGTGGGATACGTTGGTGAAGAACATCAGTTTAGACTGGGTGGCATCTTCCAGTTTCTGATTAAGTTCCTGAAGCTGGTCGCGCTGCTCGGCGAGTTGGTCGCGTTGCGATTCAAGCTCGTGGTTTTGGTTCAGTAGTACCTCGCGGTGTCGCTTATGCTGCCAATATACGCGGAGGACGAGGAATACCACACCGAAAAGAAGTATGATTATCGCCAAGCAGGCATAGAAGAGTGATTTCTGTGTGGCATACTGCGCCCAGTAGTCGTCAATGCGTTTCTTGAGGATTATTATCTTGTCGGTTTCGTCTACGAGGGTCTCGTTCTGTCGCATCAGGATATCAGCGTTGCTGATGTCGACGGCAGATGAGGCGGGAATGATGGTTTCGCGTTCATAGGGTTCTCCTTTAAGGATAGCGAGTGCAGTTCGGATCACTCTGTGACCCTCTGTAGGATATAGGAACGTGGCGTCGATGATGCTGTCGGCTACCGCCTTGATGCCGATTCCGGGGGCTGCGTCAATGCCGATGATCTTTATATTGTCCCGTCCCAAGGCTTTTGCGGCTTCCGAGGCGCCTATTGCCATTCGGTCGTTGTGAGCGAAAATCACGTCTATTTCAGGGTATATTTTCAGAATGGAGTCTACTGCCGGTATGGCCTCTTCCTTCTTCCAGTTGGCTGTAGCCGTGGCGAGGATATTGCCTCCTTTTGCTGTGAATTCCGTCGAGAATCCTTTATGGCGGCCATCAGCGGGGGTGGAGCCTTTCAGTCCATATATCTCAATTGCGTTGGGTGCGGAGCCGGTGACGCTAAGGGCATAGTGTGCGGCGGCTCTTCCGAGTCCTTCGTCATCTGCCCCGATACGCGCAGTAAAGCTGTCGCCGTCGATGTTGCGGTCGAATATGATCACGGGAATGCCCTTGTCGTATACTTCCTTTATGACCGGTGTGAGTGTTGCGGCCTCATTGGGAGATACTATTATGATGTCAAATCCGTTGTCGACGAAATAGCGGATGTCGTCGATCTGTTTGCGGCTGTTGTCATCTGCGGACCGGATCTCGACTTCTGCATCTTCGTGATACATTATCTCACGGTTGATTTCTTCATTCATCTTCATGCGCCAGTCGTCTTGGCTGCATTGCGACACACCGATTTTATATACCTTCTCTTCTTGGCATCCTGAAAGAAAGATAATGCAGCCAATTATAGCAAGTACAATTATATTTTTGTTAGACATAAGTTTTCGATTATTAGGTCAGTTTTGATATTTTTGAAGATATTCCGACTTCTCTACTGCAAAATTAATAAATAAAACCAAAAAATGCAGAAAAAACACAAT
>CAMWLX010000021.1 GCA_947175225.1 uncultured Porphyromonadaceae bacterium | reverse complement strand
CTCCCCATCCTCCCTTTCCCTCAAAAGAAAGCGATTGTGGTGCGAACAAAGTGAGCACTCCCCAATCAAAAAGCCTAAAAAAATAAAAAAAGATATGAAAAAACTCCTATTTTCCCTAACTGCCATTGCCGCAGCATTCTCCCTCTCCGCCCAAACCGAATATAAGATCCAACGCGCCTGCCACCCCGACGACGTTAAGGAATACGACACAACCCAACTCCGCGATCGCTTCTGCATGGAAAAAGTGATGGAAGAAAACAAGATCAACCTCACCTACTCCATGTACGACCGTGTGATTTTCGGCGGCGTTGTCCCTGTAGGCAAGACTATCACACTCGAGACCATCGACCCTCTCAAGGCTGAATACTTCCTCGAGCGCCGCGAACTCGGAGTCATCAACGTAGGTGGCGACGGCATCGTTTCTGTCGACGGTAAAGACTACGAACTCCACTTCAAAGATGCCCTCTATGTAGGTTGCGGCAACAAAAACGTCACTTTCCGCAGCAAAAACAATGCAAATCCTGCCCGCTTCTACATCAACTCCACTCCAGCCTACAAGCAGTATAAGACCCAGCTTATCACTATCGATGGCCGCAAAGGTACAATCCCGGCAAATCGCCTACATCTCGGCTCCCTCGAAGAGAGCAACGACCGTATCATCAACCAGCTCATTACCAACAACGTCCTTCAGGAAGGTCCCTGCCAACTTCAGATGGGTCTGACAGAGCTGATGCCAGGTAGCGTTTGGAACACTATGCCTGCCCACACCCACGACCGTCGCGTAGAGGCTTACTTCTACTTCAACGTGCCGGAAGGAAACGCCATCTGCCACCTCATGGGCGAACCACAGGAAAGTCGCGTAGTTTGGCTCCACAACGAACAGGCCATCATGAGTCCCGAATGGAGCATCCACGCAGCAGCAGGAACATCCAACTACATGTTCATCTGGGGCATGGGAGGCGAAAACCTCAACTACAACGACAAAGACGAAATCAAATACCTCGATATGAAATAAAAAGCCCTAAGCTTTTCCCAAACACCTCGTAGGGACGCACAGCTCGTGCGTCCTTTTTTTCTACCGCCGTCACCCCCTCTTTTACTACATCGTGGCTTTAGCCACAAAAAATAGGGACGCTCCTTCTCAGGGCGTCCCTTTCCAAACTTTGGGTCATATTTCAATAATCATTTCTTTTCTTCAATTCTTCTTTCGATAGCGCGATGCACATTGTGTATCTCCTTCACAGCGCAGAATGCTGCTGCTACAGTAGCTACTTTCAGTGCCAATTTTGCAATATCAAATGCCAGATGCAAAGCATCATCATGTTTTTCTTCGTGTGCCATTTTTCTTGTGTTTTTTATAGTTCTTAAATTAAAAATAGTGTCTTAAATAGTATAAATCATTCTTAAGGTTTCATCTATAAAACACAATAAAGACACCGAAGGTTCACTTCGATGCCTTTTAATTATTCACTATTCGTTATTCACTATTCACTTCCCCATCTGGAAATGCCGGGATGCCAACCTATATCCATCACAGAACACCTCAACAGTATAATCACCCGCTGTCAGCGTAGTGTTCACATCCCAATATATCGTCACAGAAATCTCATCATTAGCATACTCCACCTGACGGTGAGCCGTAGCCGCAACATTCGCCCCATCCATCGGGAACGTCACATTTCCGCCAAGCAAGCTCCCCTCCGGAGTCACGATTCTCACATAGAAATCCTTCATGCCGGCAGCCGCCGTAGTATTCGGGCTCACAGTGAAACCCACTGCCAACTGCTTAGCCTTATTGATCTTCTTCTCAGCCTTACCCTTCTTATTGAGAGCCGACAGATATAGGCTCGTAATATTAAGTTTCTTAGCCTGCTTCACAGTCTGCGTCAACTCCTCATTACTCTTCGTAGCCACAGTCACAGCCGAAGTCAGCTGTTCATTACGAGTACGCACCTCCGCAAGATCCTTGCGCAAGCTCTCATTCTCCTTCGAAAGGCGATCGATCTCCTCAAGATAATGCTTCAAGATACCCCTCAGAGTAGCAATCTCATTCTCGAGTTCCTTGATACGCGCACGATTGGCAGCATTGCTCTTCTTCTCCTGATTCAACTCCTGAAGAAGCCCCTCCACCTTCATACGCGCCTCATTATATTGCTGCACCAGTGAATCATTCTTCAGATACATCTGCTGATCCTCATACATATTGAAGCTCGCATTCAGCTCATTAAACTCATTCGTAAGCACAAGCCTATCATTAGCCAAAGCAAGGGAATCAGCCCGGGCCTCAGCCTGATTAAGGCTATCAGTCCTGCTATTATTACTATAGATCAAAACGCACACAAGAGCCACCAAAGCCACAGCAACGCCGATAGCCGTATAAAGAATCACTTTCTGCTGCTTATTCATTTCCGAAGGATTGTATCATATAAAGGGTTATATCAATCGATAATATTCACACTCAAAATGTCCCAAAGCCAAAGCAAAAGGCCATTTCTCTTTTCAACCCACAAAGTTAATAAAAAGTTTTCAATCCCGCCCCATTTCCCTCACGATTTCTCCCAAACTCCCACACAAAGCCTTATATACACCCTCGATCCCCACCTCATCTACCTAATCGCCGCCCACTGCATCGAAAAAAAGACAGTCGAGACATCCAATACGACATAAACTTTTAAGCCCAGACAATATCGCGTTTCATCTGACATACCAACCAGTCAGGCAAGTACATCCCAAGACGCCTCTCCAATGTAAGCATTAACTGAAGTGTAAGCATTAACGACCCAGAATTATATATTTTTAGCGGATGTCCAAAATATATCAGAAATAATTGGTGGGAATTTCTCAATCTACAGGAATTGACTAAAATAATTGCTGAAATCGTCAAAAAGCGTCCCAATCTATTTCGGTTTTTCCACTTGCTTTTTCTCTTCTATAATATCAGAATAATAGAAACTAATATGAGCTTTATAGCCATTATCAACAATTACGTTCACACATCTTACAATGATCTCGTTGACGGAAAGCTTTGTGCCATCAAATTCCATTGCATGAAACAAACCATGTTTGTCTTTAAGAACGACATAATTATCTCTTATATCAACAACCTCGAATATATATCGTCTCTTTGGCTTGTACAAATAGGGATATAAGAAAGCCTCATTTTGAATTAAATAGGCATTCTTTTTTTTGTCGAGCTTTATTCGACATGAAACTGTCTTTGGAACGACCTCTTCTATTTGTTCTGGATATGCCTTTACAGGAAAGAGATTGCCTCCGACTTCTACCTCAAAAGTTAGGGCGTCATTGTCTTGGATGACATTTCTGACTTGAAAGTCATATGGTGTATTTAATTCGTATTTCATTATTCAGCTATATTATTCGATATAATCCATCCCCCAACCTTTTTGTGTGATATTGGAGTAAGAGGAATCTTTTTGACTATGGAATAATTTGCCTTTTCTGGATGAAAGGTCACAAATGAATCCACAGTCACATACCAAATATCTTAAATCACGTGTGCGGTATTGCTTCGAACACTTAGGACAGACAATTGTCTTTGAGATTACCGAACATTTTTCATTGATTTCATGAATAAGTCCAGACAAATCACTTAGCAATGTTTCTTGATCCCTTCTATTACGTTTCTTGAACTCTTTGGATTCTTTAACAATAGATGCTACATTGCTCTCATCGATGTTATTTGGAAGCTCTTTACCGAAAGAATAGGTAAAGGTAGTTTTATCAAAGATAATGTCTTTACATCCTATTATGGAAACAAAATCTCTAAGGCTGTGTTTATATGGATGTTTCCTATTCAGTATGGCAATATAATCCTGAATGATCAACATGCGTAATACTTGACCGGAATACTCAATACTATTTGTATCGATAGGATTCACAAAATAGATACCTTCAACATTATTTTTGGACTTTTGATAATCACTGAAGCAAAAACAGCATGTGCCTTGTGGCAATCGTAGTGTATTCTCTATTTCATAGATACCTCCTAATGTTATGATATTAAATTTAATATCATCTGTAAAAATGTGGAGAACACTATATTTATCAATGCACAGTCTTATTATTGGCAGGGCTTCATGTTTTGCCTGAATACCGTTTTCTTCTCTAGTTATCTCATACCCCATTTGTCGAAGAGAATATACGAACAAGGTTTCCACATAAATACGCATATTGTTCATAATATCTTGATGTACGATTAATGGGTCATCGTCTTCTGCTTGTTCTTTCAACTTCTTAAGTTCAAGCCAAAGTATCTTTAGATATTTATAGTGCTTATGCGAATTTAGAACGTTTGTTTCATGGTATACCACGGACTCCTTGGAATTCTTGGGGAACTCATCGAACAGTGGAGAGTGTTCAAGCTTTACCAGCTCCGACTTAAGCGAAACAAGGTCTCTGTTAGTTGCAACCGTATCTGTTGTCTTATCAGACTTTATTGCTCTACCGACCAAAGCATTTCTTCGATCGATTTTTTCGGCCCAGATTGTTTTGATTTCTTCTATCCAATTTGCACTTTCATTCTTACAATTTGGACATACCTTTGGTTTATCCAATTCTTCGTGTACATGTTTACAGTTGGAACAAACCCACTTTGTACCAAAAATCGATAGAAAAAACTTGGATATGTCAGCTGTTTCTTTGATTCGTTTATTTAGATATTTTATAGCTTCATGAAGAAAAGCTTTCAATAGAATATTCTCATATACTGTGAAATCTATAATCAATTCTTCATGAAGAATTTTCCTTGGTTTAGGTGACAAAATAGACATCTTTTCCCAGTCTTCAGAATGATGTGCAAGATATTGGTAACTTCTAGTTGAAATGCGTTTTGCTCGTCCGATGTTTACCTTCACTGTATTCTTATCCAACAATGAATGAGGATAGGACACTATCGCCTTTAAATGAGACTTATGCTGGTTAAGAACTTTCTCAAATTGTTTTTTTTCTATATTGAATTTCTGAATGATTGGAGTTACATTAAGGACATTACTATTATAAGCAGAAGCTATCGTATGAAGTAAATCATGTACGTTCTGGTTTGTTTCTTCAAATAAACTCTCCCGAACTACATAATCTCCTAATTTTATGACATCTGTATTTGTAAGGTCTCGAATAATTCCATTTTCAATTACAGCATATCTTCCAAGATCCATGCGGCTTGGAAGGTTTGTTGTCATCTGACCTGTATATCTGTCATAATATTTCATATCTATTTCTTCTTGTCAAGTTCTTTTTCAATTAGTTCAATTGCTTCTTTAGGGTCGTGATTAAAATGCATACGAAATATTTTAATATATCTTTCCTTGAAAACATCCAAGGTGTTATATCCTAAATCGTAATTATCTTTAAGAGTTCTAAGCAAACGTGTTGTCATCAAATGATCTGCGGCTTTAGCAGTATCTACTTTTACGTCAATCCCTGCTTCAACAAATACGGAAAGGAATCGTTTCGCTTGTCCTTCGAAACGATTTCCTACCCCAATACCTCTCTCTGCAAGAAGATCAAGCAAGTTATTATCTTTAATAAAAACATCAAAGATTTTGCATTCTTTTACATGCTTGTCTTCCGCTTCTTTGAATTTTTTACTTAACCAGTCATAGGTCACGTTATATTTCTTGTCAAAGTTCGGTATTTCTTCGTCACTTGGACAATTACGAGGCATATCAATCACATTGGACCTATCGTAAGTCTTTGGCGCAAATTCCAATGTCGTTTCATCATGATTTGCCGTACCGATGAAACGCACATTCTTAGGAATAGATAATGTCCCTCCGACAATACTTCTGGGACAAATATCTTCAGGAACATTATCTATCTTAATCTTTCTTTGTTCTTCTGATTGTTCAAGTTTTGAGAGGAAATCAGCGAAATAATGTTCTGGTCTAGAAAGATTCATCTCATCTAAAACGATAAAGAACAAAGTGTTCTCATATTTAGGCTGATTTGCCAAATAGAGAGCATTGAAAAATTCTGTTTCATGATAGCTCTTCTCAAAAGAGTTATAAAAACCCATTAAGTCCATCTTATCACGCCAACCTGACTGAATTGGACAAATACGATATGGTGCTTGTGGTAATTCATCATCACCATTATCAATACTATATCGAACATCATCTGCAGTCATTGCCATAGCTACAGCACGTGGAAGGCTTGTTTTGCCTGTGCCAGAAATTCCCTGCAATATCGAGATTGGGGACATATGAAGACCTGCAATAAACTTTTTAATTGTATCCTTTGTATATCTTAATTCCTTGTCCCCGTTGTCAGGCGAAGCCATATATGATTGAAGATAACTGATGAAGTCTGACAAGCTGGATGGAGCAGTTCCTTTGATCATCGGAACCTGATAATCTCCATTATCATACTTGCTCGAAGCTTTAAAGGCGTTATCTTTATTATGGCTCTCTTTGATTTCACTAATGGTTCTTCTAAGATCTTCAATTGTATCTTTGTAGTTGATAATACGCGCATTTGCAGATTCTAGCTTATCTATAAGGAGCTGTTTATCTTGAATTAAAGCGTCGCTATTATCAAACATCTTCTTGAGTTCCAAATATTCGGTCTCATTGAATTTCTGACGCAGTTCAACTAAATTCTGTTTCAGAAGCTCAACTTCTTTTTGTTTGGTATCAAGGTCATCCTGATGTGGTCGAGCAGCTAATTCATATGTGAGATTTTCAATCTGCAACTTCAATCTATTGCATACCTCGGCCATTTCTGTAGGATCAATTTCACCAAAAGCAGATTGAATTATTGCAAGAGTGTCTTTTAATGAATTGACATCATTGTTCAATTTCGTCATTTTATCTTTATAACGATTGGCATCTTCAATAGCATCTTTCAAACGATCGTCATATTCGTCCTTTATCTTCTTCTCAATTTCTTCTCGGAGTTCTTCCCGTTCTTCTTCGGCCACTATTTCTATGGCTTTGACTTTCTTTTCACGAGTTTTAAGCTCTTTTTCCTTAATTTCCAGTTGGGATTCTTTAGCAGTGATTACTTCAAGTTTTTCAATGTATTCATTAGCTATGTCAGCTTGCTCCTGGAGTTGAGTTTCAGCAGCAACAATTATCCGTTCTTTGCTATTTTTAAAAGCTTTGATCAATCGGTCAATGACTGCACTATGATCTCCAGATTGAGCAGCTGATTCATCTTCAATGAGTTTAAGTTCTCTTTGATTGAGTTCATTTCTCTTATGTGCCAATTCGGCTTTAGCTGCATCGGCTTTAGATACTGCATCTCCTATCAAGGCATCAGCTTCTGTCTGGGCGTCTTCTTTAATCTTTGAAGCTTCAGCTGTAGCATCATCAATTAAAGTTTTTGCCTGTTTCTCTGCATTCTTATATGTTTCCTTTAATGCTTCATATGCTTTTTGAGTGGCATACATAATCTTAGTGCTTTTTCTAAGATCTGCTGTCAACTTAACAACATCTTCAGATGTTACTGAACCATCTGTAGCATAAGCTACCTCAATTTTAGCTACATTCACATCTGTTTCGGGAATCGCATTCAATACTGTTTTGGATTCTTCCAAAGCAGACTTCCCATCATCATAAATTTCTTTTGTTACAATCTGCTGTTTAGTAGTAACAGACTTCTGTTGTTGCTTCTGTTTATTCTTTTTATTTTTAGCCATTGTAATGAATTATATAGTTATTTACGATATGTTTTAATTCATTGAAATATAAGTCTATTTCATCTTTTGACAAACTTCGCATCTGTTTCTCATTGCTGGTTTGACCGTGATTGCTCAGATTACGTAGATTGGCTATCGTATAGATTACTCCGACCTTTTCCTTTATAATATCAAATAAAGGATTTGAGTCGTTATATTTATGGGCAAAAAGGAACTTCAGCAGATAATGTTTAAGTGACTTTGCCTTTCGAGGATCGAACTCCTTTGAAAATGCCTTAATATTTTGTTCCGTATTAAGATCAGCTTTCAATACTCCAGTTTCGAACAAATTCTCTAAATAATTATAACGATCTTCAGGACGGAAGAAATCAGAACGTGTTCTTCCATTAAGTCGAAATTCGTATTTGAAGGAATTATAGACCTTTCTATAGTCTCTATCATTTTTTTCAAAATCAAGTTTTATAATTGCCTCAAGAGTATTTTGAATGTTACCTACATAAGAGCTACATGCATCTATTTCAATCGTTCTACTAAGAATAAGGTAGTTCTTTAGAACAATCCTCAAATATTTTTGAACATTTCTATCAAGTTTATGATAACCTATCTCGAAAGTTTCATCAATCTGCTTATTAACTAAAGCATCCATTCGAGCCTGGAACTCATCGATTGTTTGATCATCAATGGTATGAAGATCACTGAACTTATGCCTGAAATCGTCAATAAGCCCTTCTTCAATGAGTGATTCTACATATATTTTTAGTTCGGAGTTATTTTCAAAACCAAAAGGATCTTGTATTTCCCATTCGCTTGAATATACCTCATCTTTTATACGTGGTACATATGCATAGGTGCAAATCCACACAATTGAAGGGTGGTTATCTGGAACGAAAGAAATTCCATATTTTTTTGTATCAATGTAGATTGTTTCTACATCCGTGTTTGTATGTATGTGTTTATTTGAACGACGAATTAGCCTAAGAATTTCACGTTCATTAGGAGCATAATTAGTTACTCGTGCTTCCAATAGCTTCTGTGCCAATATGGGTGATGTGTAAAAATCTTCATCCCCAGAGTTCCCTTTAGTACCAGTGCATATTTCACCATTAATGACAGATGCCTTTTTTATATTGTTTACATAGAAAGCGTAAAGTCCCTCGTCATTTAGATGTTGAAAAACATAACCAATAGATTTTTTTGTATCGTCAACAATAAGTCCATCGATATCATTTTTTATCTCTTTACCTCTGTCGGTAATTCGTCCATCAGTTCCAATTAGCTTTGATGTACACAGTTGCTCTGATACAAGGTCAACAAGTTTCTCATCAAGACCCAAGCAGGTAGAAATAGTTGAATTGTCTATCCCTGGTTTTGTTTTGAACATTAAAACAGCTTTCTGAAAGAAGTTTATGCCATATTCCAAGCTTTTTGTTTCAATACGATACATATACATCGGTATTGCAAGCAAAACTGCAGTTTTGTTTGGACGATGATCAACATTTAGTATATAATCAAATGATTCTTGCGCCATAGTTCTTATCAGTTGATTGATTTACATAAAACTCGTACAATCCGTTGACATATGTTTGAGCAAACTCATCTTTAAACATTTCGCTATCACCACAGACAATCAAAAGACGCTGAGCACGAGAGAATGCAACATTCAAACGATTTTCTGATGTTAAGAATCCGAAGACCTTACGAACATTGCCTTCTTTTCGTTCAATGGTATTCGAACGAGTTGCACTTAGAATCACCACATCGAACTCTTTACCCTGGAAAGAGTCTACTGTACCGATTCTAAATTTTTCCTTGCCGTCTCTTGTCGTTTTTACACTATCGTCAATCTCATAGTCACCACTAGGCAGTTGGTTAGCTAACCCAATTTTTTCAGCTTCATCAAAAATAAGGTCTCGCTGTGCTGCATAGAAAGTAATTACGCCAATGCTTAAGTCTTCACCTCCTGGATCGCTCATTATTTCCTTTACTAAGCTCATTACACGTTTTGCTTCACATTTGCGAGACTTTCCGATGCCATTTTTCTCATAGCCCTGTTCATGACCAACATCACAGAAAACCATGACCTTATCCTTCAGTCCATTGACAATCAATCCATGAGCTTTTTTTAAATCTTGGTCTTTCATACCAGCTTTTACCTCATTACCATAATATAAGGAGCTAATAAAATTACCGATTGCTGGATGCATACGAAATTGTTCATTCAAGCGAATCATTCTCTTCTTTGGTGCTTTTCCCAAGTTTTTATATAAAATTCCAAATAGAGAAGATTCATACTTCTTGCGTGCAATATCCCTTTCTGCAAGATCCTCAAATTTTTCAGAAACAACATCTTCGACAATATCATTCTCGATTAACTGAGGGAGCTGTTTTTGGTCTCCTACAAGAATGATTCGGCGAAGAGCTCTAGTCATTGGAATCAAAAGATCTAACGGATTGGAACGAGCAGCTTCTTCCAAAATTACATTCTGGAACTTGGCTGGCATATCCTTACTTCCGGCCTTTTGATTTGTAGCAGCTACACTATTGCTATATTCTAAGATTGAATTTCTAATATACAAGCTTTCACCCTCTAGTTCTTCTCGCAAAGATTCTAGTATTGCGGTAATAAAGGTATCAGGATCATCGTATGTATTTTCTTCTTTCTGCCTCTCGTATGATATTACAGCATCAAGCCAATATAAAAGTGATTCATTATTTCCTTCGGAAGATGTTTCTGAAGCTTGATCAAGTTCACTAAGGTATTTTTCTTTAACAGACAAAAGGAACTGAAGAAATTCTTCTGAAGGTTCATCTACTGGAGCATCCTCCAGCATTGAACGTTCTTCTTCAGTAAACTCCAGTCCGGAACGCAACAATTTCTGAACCTCTTGAAATCCACTATCGTCATAAGAGACTGCATCTGTAGAAAGATTCTTAAGTGCCTTTACACGTTTGTCATCTTTCATATTTTCTCGACGCCCAAATGGTTTTGATAGGTTTTTCCATTGTTTCCAGAGTTCATCTGTCAAGTCAAGAGAAAGTAAGATAATATCAATATTACGCTTTAATTCAACAAGATTATGTTCTTTGATATAAATATCCTTAATTTTTTTAACACGCGTTGACATTCGGGTGATTGCAGACCTTGATGCATAATACTGCAACGCATTATCAATGGCTTTGATCATGTTTTTAGCCACAATTTGCTCTGCCGATATAGTTGTTGCATCCTTTCCTATTTTTACAGTAGGCAAACCTTTGTCTTCTATCTTACTAGCAATATGCTCAACAGTGTCGTTCTGGAATGCAGATGCCAGAATAAGCTTAGAAGAACCGTAACGATCGTTATGCTTATTCTTTTTAGCTTCTTTTTCTGCTTCCTCAAACAATCTATCACATATAACCGCAATTACAGTAGATTTACCGGTACCAGGGGGGCCTTGAATGACGGCAATGTCTGGTGTGTTAAGCGCAATTTCCACAGCTTTTTTTTGGTTGTCAGTAAGGTCAGAAATACCAAAACGCTTTTGTAGGAATGTTCTTGTTCGATTCGTTAAAGCTTTTTTATGTCCTTCATGATAAAGATCTATCATTTCGGCAGCTTCATCCTCAATAGCAAACAGTAGATTGCGCAATATTGCAGTAATACGTCCACCACTTAAATGCTGATAAGCCTTTTCCCTTCGTTGATTGACATGAACGTCACCCTTTACAGAAAGAACAAGAGTCCCCGAAGATCTTAACGTATCGTTTTCATCTATTACTTCAGCATAATAAAGGTTGTATTTTTTCTTTATTGATCGAATCTTGTATGTTTCACTTCCGCTTGACCCTGCAGTCTCAGCCTTTTCAAATGATGAATTTTTGAAATCGTTCTCGTGCTCTTTAAGAGCTGTTGTCTGCTCTTTGTTAAAATTCAATTTCAAAAGTTTGACATGGTTTGTCATGTCCTTACCATCTGAATATTGTATCTCACCGAACAATTCAGATAGCTGTTCTGCTTTTTCTAATTCTTTATTGCTGTATTCTGTCCATATGTTAAGCAACGCCTTCCCCTGGGTTGCTTTGTCCTGGATGCGCTCCATGATTGCCTTCGCATTATTCTCTTCAACAAAGTCAATGCTAGGGTAACGAATAAGACGGTAACGACAAAAATCATCAATAGAACCAATGTTCTTTCTACGAGATTTGTCCAATATGTATTTCTGATCCTTGATTATAAGGTCTGCAGCAAACTTCAAGCCATGCAAAGTTTTGTTATCAACTTTGTCGGGATAGATTTCTTCCAACAGATAACATCCAAGATTGCTCTCGAAAACGAGTGACTTATATAACTCATCAGTAAGTCTGTCAATACTCTTTGCACGTCTTGAAACAATATAATTTGGACTATATCCAATTGTAATATCTTCATTAAATCCTTGACCACGTCCACATGGAAGATAGTTAATACTTCCTGTTTCAGTTTCTTTGTCATAGGACATTAAACGGAATAGTCCGCTAATCTGAGGAAAAACTTCGAAAGAGGAAGTATCTATATTGGCCTCGGGTGTTATACGTAACGTAGGTGTTTTTGTTCCAACTTTTGTTTGGAACAATAAACCATCATTATCTATTGAAATGAGTTCAATATCCAATGGTAATAAGGAGATGTCTTGAATAACTTGTACCCGGACTTTTCCTTTTATACTATTTCCGATAAATTCTTCTGAATATTTATCGAACAATTCGTCTATTTTTGCCATATTTATTCAATGGTTAAGACTCGTTGCGGAGTATCTAGTTTTGTTATTCCGATAACTAACTCACGATGTTTCCTGCCTGTTACTCGTATTTTTTTTGGTTTATCTGTATAAAACACTTCTTGTCCATCAAGAGCCACATAATAAGTAACATCTTTCGGTATTAGTTCTACCAGTTTTTCATCACCATCCGATTCAAGCACTTTAATTTGCATTACAGGATGATTTTGATTTCCTGGCAACAAGAAATGTGAATTTTTAATATATTTAGTAGTATATTTATCAATAATTATCTCTTCAAAAACCATAGGTGCAAGACCAAAAAGCTCCTGTATTGTATTGGTTGTCTTATCATAACGTTGAAGACGTTCCCATCGCTTCATCTGTATTTTGATAATACTATCAGAAGATTTTCCACAAAAAGGACATTCTCCAGAGTTGCTATGAGGATAATGAATTCCACAGTCTGGGCATTTGATTACCTCATTCAGTGCTTTATAAAATCCCTTACACCATTCTGAGATTGTAGGTCTTTTAATCGGTTCATTTAACCCATCCTCAAATGTACGTTTAAAAAGATCTCGAAGACTTTCTGTAATAAAGAAAGTCGAAGGGATTCCGCTCGAACGACGATTCAGTTCATCTGTAGAATGCTCAACCCATGGAAGTTTTCCAGACAAAGCTTGCTCCTCTAATTCTGGTTCTCCATCAGTTACATAATCTCCAATGAGAGGATGATTAAACGTTAGTATTTCATACGCAATAATAGCAAATGAAAAACAATCTGATTCCATGCTGTTTGCAGAAACTGATCTTACCAGTTCCGGTGCAGCGTAGAATGGAGTATATATATTAAGGGGTAGACTTGTACGATAACGTAGATTGTCTAGGTCAATTAGAAATACGTGACTATTCTTAACCTCTGATGAAACAAACACATTGTGAGGTGAGAGGTCGCAATAAATCAACCCCTTTGAATGAAGGGTCCTAAGTCGTTCTGCCAATTTAGTAAGAACTTGTAACCTTTTCAGCAAGCCGCCGCTCTCAATAAACCATTTCTGCAAATCGTCAGATTGATTAGACCATTTCAGCATTGTAAGCGGTTCCATGCCCGATGCGAACTCAGAAATATAACCGATCTTTGGCTGAGTTACTTCTTCTAATGGTATGGCAAAACCGTCCTTGTCCAAATCTAATCGCTTTAGGAAATTTACCTTTGCTTTCAATTCAGTAGGATTTACTACATTATTGAATAGTTTAACAATGTATTTTCCTCCCTTTAAGAGATAGGTTGAGCCCTGTGATCCTTTTCCTATCTCTGACATGATTTCATAACTATTTCTAAAAGAATCTATAACATTCATATTGACCAAATAAAAATTGCCGATTTGTCATCATGATTGACTTTGGCGATTGTTGCTTTCATTTCCTTAGTGAATCTGCGAGAACGCGATTTAGGTGTAAACTGCTGATATTTTGAACTTAAATACAAAAACAAAGAATCTAGACTTGAACTATTTAATTCATCTCCAATTCCATCAGATGTAACTAGCACACTGACTGAATCTTTGAATTTATAGTTATGGGTAATAAAATACTTTATGGTCTTACCACCTAATGAGTCTGTTATATTGGAAAATTCTTTCTCTTGTCGCATTTCAATGACTGGATCATTATCCAACTTAAGGAAAATAGGGGAATCTCCAATTTGACCAATACAGACATTCTTTGATAGTTTGTCAATTATCGCAAATGAACATGTTGTACAGAACTCATCGAGGTTGCAATTATTTGATTCTATATATTCTTGCCATTTCTTTGGACTGAGTATATCTGAAGGTGAAAGAGGAGGCTTCTTTTTAGATAATTCCTCCACCATTAACCTACAGATAAGTCTGGCTCCATGAGCTGACATTTTACTCGAACCAAGTCCGTCGGCAACGACAGCAACAATTGAGTCATCGCTTTCATAATACTTGATTGCATCCTGTACGTTTGGATGACTTCCAATAATTGATGTCAGAATATGGCTATACATATTAAAGTATTATTTCGTCATCGTCATCAGTTGGTACATTTTGAACACTAAGTTTTACTGAATCTGGAGTAAGGCTATGTGTGCGTTGAGAGACAGACATAGTAACAAACTTGAAAAATTGTTTGATGTCTGAAGCACTTTCCCCCATTACAAGATATTCAGGTTCGCTAACAAAAGATTTCAAAAAATCTATATCTGCATCATCTCCAATTGCCATGGCAATACGATAAGCCTTTGAAGAGCGACCTTCGTTTTTAAATGATGCTAATGCCTGTGCTGTTTCATCTGTAGATTCTCCATCTGTAATTATTACAACAGTTGGAGCATATGCCCTTGACGGAATTTTAGTTCTATCCTCAATGAGTTGTTTTATTGCGTTGATAGTTCTACCAAGAGGAGTGCGTCCAGAAGCAGTATACTCTTTGCATTCTATACAGGAAAGAGGAGATAATTCATTTTCACAAGAAACTTCATCTCGCCCTCCAAAGCTATACAATGCGAGCTGAATCTCAATTTTGTCTGATTTCTCTTCTTTTAGAGAATTAACAAAATTCTTAAGAGCAAGATTTAAAGCTTCTATCTTACCATTCTTGCTCATACTTCCACTGCGATCTACAGCGACAATCACAGGAAGTTGACGTGCTTTTTGAATTATAAAGTCATTTAATGATGCCATACTAATAATTTATTATTGTTTTATTCAAACGAATCCATGTAATCTTCAAGGTCCTGCAGTCGATCTGCATAATCTTAATACGATTCACCTAGTTCACGTTCCCAATCTTTTGGTTATTATTAGTCATCATACTCTTCTTCGTCATTGTATTTTACAGTTGTATTTTTTTGAATAAACTTAATTCGTCGCAAAGTTCTGACGCTATTATGAATACTATGTTCGTGTTTATCAAATACTGTTTTTATTATTATTACAATCTCATTTTTGTTTTTTGTTAAGTATAGAAAACCTTTATGTCTACTTCAAGAAGATATAATATTATTACCATTGTGGGCTAATCTGACTGTACAGAATCTGTACACCATCTGCTTACTGTAACTGGTCTTTTCCAAATTCTTGAGCAAGCCATTTGTTGGTTTTCTTTTTTCGACTATAACAACTTTGATTCTTTTAATATTTTTCATATAAATATAATTATAATACGTTCGACACAAAATTACTAATTTTTATCGTAATAAAAAAGGTATTTCATAAAAAATAGGGCAAAGAGCATGAAATTTATATTAGATTTAGTTAATCATGAGAACGATTTAGTGAATAATTGTTTATATACTTGTATAGTATTACAACAACACGACACTACTGTCGACATATTCGACGGAAGAGAAAGGCCATGGACGTTATGAGAAACGTGTATGTTCGGTAATGGATACAACACTTCTTCTCCATTGGGAATGTATGAGGACTGGCCGGGACTACTTCGGATCGTCAGGATGGAACGTGACCGCCTGTGCAATGGTGTCCTAACAAAAAGCATTGGCCAAATTCTGCTTTAACGTAAGCATTAACAGAAGTAAGACCTGTAGATTCAGGTTACACTTTCTGGAGAAATTTGTGAGGCTGATATCCACCTTAAAATGAATTATAGTCAGAATTAACTATACATTCCCCTTTCCCTTTGCAGTCTTGACATCTAAAAAAACCTCGACCATTACAGCGAGAGCATTCACCCTTCCCTTCGCACTTTCTGCATTCAAAAGTACCATCTCCTTCACATTTCGTACATCTACCATCTCCCTCGCATCGAAAACACTCAATTTCTCCCGAACCATAGCAAGTTCTGCATTCTACAGTCTCTTGCCCGGATCCTTCACATCTTTCACAATTACCACTGCCGCCGCATACCGAGCAAGTGTACACATAAGAATGTCCTCCCCAAATAGCGCCGTCACCTGCGCATTTAGAACAAAGGCCATCCCCATTACAACGACTGCATGTCCATGTCCTTTCGCCAGTACCATCACACTTTTTACATTCGATTTTTCCCTTTCCGTGGCAAAGGTTACAATTCCCTATACCATCACAGCTTCTACAAGTATATTCACCTGATCCATTACAAGCCTGACACTCTCTTGAGCCCTCGCATACAGTGCAATCAATCTTGCCAGAACCTAAGCAAGTGTCACAGTCAATAAGAGAGGACCTATAATATCGATTACGATATTTTGAAGTCGATCTTTCGAGATTTTCCATGTCTTTTATGTATTCAATAATTTGTTAAACTTAGCGGAATTAAGAAGATTTTTGAATAATGATAATTTGAGATATTATGGAAGTTGATGTCAACACTAATGTTGAGTGGGACTTCAACTTCCATTTTTTATTATGTTGCTTTGCTCTACATCAACTTTTCAGGAATCATACAACAGTGTATCTCAAAGTAGTCATTTTTTAGAACGTTTATCTCCACTTTATTATTCAGACCCAGTATAGAAGCCGCACAAGATACTATCGGAGAGGTAATCTTACCGGGATGCATAAGAATAACGAGATGGTCTCCGGATTCTCTTGAATAATCCCATCCTTTGCATTTATACTTGAAAGATCGTTCAGAAATGAATTGTCCAATATAATAAACTTGATTTTTGATCTTTACTGCAGTTACTTGACCTGTTCCTACATTATTCGACTTGCGGTCAAAGAAACTTATATTCTCAGTCGTTTTGGCTTGAAACTCTATGAATAGCCGTCCTTCCAGATCCGTGAATGATTCTACATCCGGAAGTTCATCACACATGGGAGCCAAAAACTCTACTCTATATGCATTCCCATCTTCCAACACAGCTGTAAAATATTCGGAGTTACGTGTCTCAATCACATAAACACGCGCATCTACAAATTTTTCAGGATGTTCATCGAGATAGTATCTCTTCTTTCCTATAAATTCCTTATTCATTTTATTCCTTTTAAAAAATCCGATAAATCATAACCCAGACGACGATTGATATCGTCCCAATCATTGAGATCATATTCTGAATGGTTTACACCTGTTCGGTTATACTCCTCCATAGCTTCCTCTCTAGTCATATTTGTATAATCGATCTCTTCGTCTTCTTCAAAGTCATCATCGTCTTCGTAGTCATCATCGTAAATATCATCATCACTATGATCATCCCAATAAGCTTGAGCGTCTCCCATTGCTGCATCATAACATGACTTTTGATAGTAAAATTCGTCTTCCGTCATCCATTCACCAAGAGCTGGAACATAGACCCACTTTTCATCAAAGCCGTCTTCATCTTTACGATATTCGACATCTGTGTATATAAGTTCTTCCATATTTTTTGGAGATTATTTGATAGTTGATTTATTTTCAATTTTATATGTAATCTTGCACATCATTACCTTAAAACATAATGTGAAAATTTCTATCACTGATAAAACGCGGAGCAGCCACACTATTTCACACGCAATTTCTTCAAACGGTCAAGAAATCCAAGCGAGAATTAGAAGCTTTGAATTTTGGTAAATTGACTTTTCCTATTCTTGCCCAAATAGCTTCTGATAAAATGCCAAAAGAATTATCAAAATCTGACTCCTCGCAATCGTCACCTTCATAATTTTCATCGTATGCTTCTTCCAAATAGTATGCAACGAATTGTGCTGAAAGGTCCACCAATGTATACCACATGCTTTGTACCTCATCATCCATTGGAAAGCCTGCCATCTCGTTTAAAGTAAAGAGATTATTGCCTGTTTCTATAGCGTCATGCAGATACTTTACTCGAGCATTGGCATCCTTTAATTGATTATAACATTTAAGGAGCACTTGAAGCTTAGTGTGGTAAAATATCACACTTTCATCCCTTTCCATTTTTATTTTGGATTCCCAGAATTCAATTAGTTCCAGTGCTGCTTCGGTGTCATTCAATTCTATGGCCTTCAGTATGGACTTTCTGATAGTTTCTGTATTTGGAAATTTCATTTTGTCTTCAGTCATATTTATTGTGTAAAGATTATAATATAATAATTTACATTTTATTTTGGTATTAGGCGCTATATTACCTTTTTCGTATAGACCAGATATGTTCTTATATAACCAATAGCTTTGTCTTCAATACCTTCGCTTCATTTTAGTACATTGAAACGAATATTGATTATTTGAGACAGAAATGTCATGGCTATTGAATTAGAGGTCCAACAGGTCGAAGAAAAAAGGATGCAAACCATGAAAGCGATAGAAGTAAAAGTCTGATATTATTACTCCAAGGAAGCAACTTTGAATCAACCATACGATAAATCCTGTTTTCAGA
>CAMWLX010000020.1 GCA_947175225.1 uncultured Porphyromonadaceae bacterium | reverse complement strand
AAGACAAAATGAAGACTACAAATAAAATATTAGGCTTCGCCTCGATGGCGGGAGTGATGCTCGCAATGGGTGCATGCTCCACAGAGCCTAACTTCCAGCCCTCTATGGCAGGACTTCCGCAGGCTTCCGACTATCAGATCGGAATCTCTGTCGACGAACTCAACAATGTGGAGCTTAATATCCTTGACAAAAACGGAGCAAATGCCAAGGGGGTATATCCTGTATGGTATGTCAACGAAAGTGCCCGCCCATCTACCGCACTTACTTATCGCGACCTTATCACCATCGCAGGTGATTATCCAGTGGAGATGAAAGTCGGAAACGGCAATGGTGTCTCTGAAGGCTCAGTGACAGGAACTATCCATATTGACAAGACTATCTTCGATTTCACTCCCTATATGAAGGCACTGACCGACAACTCTTCAAAGGAATGGGCTGTCGACGGCACCAAGCAAGGACATATGGCTTGCGGTCCGAATGCAAGCGACCCAGCAGGCTGGTGGAACGGCGAGCCTGGATGCAAGGAAGCAGAAGGCGTATATGCAAATATCCTTACTTTTGGCTATACAGACTCTGAGACCAGCGGATCATACGTATATGATCCCGGAGAATCCGGAACAATGTATGTCAATACCGGAGTCCATTCTTTGACCGGATACACAGTCAACAATCCTGACGACGGTCAGGACTTCCGCGTATCCACTGAGCAATTGGCCACTGAGTTTACGCTCTCTCCCGAAGGAGCTAACCTCTATCTGGTGCTTCCTCCTCACACTCCATTCCCTTATATTCCATCTGAAGCTGCTTTCAACAATCCTAAATATCGCATTGCGAAATTTAGTAAGAGCGAGATAACCCTCGTTCAGGACCTCGACGGCATCTCATGGCAATATATCATTGCTCCAAAGGCTGCAGACACTTCATTCAAAGGATTCAAGTATGACAGTGAATACAATATGTGGAAATCTGCAGAGATTACTTTGCAAAGCACTTGGTTCTCACCAGGTGACTGGTCCGGTGGCCTGGAGCCGGATGTTGTTGAGGTTTCCAACGAGAAGATATTTGTTCACACACCTGCTACAATGGGCAATGACCAATGGCAAGGTCAGGTGCATATCGGCACAAATATCCAAGTGTCTGCAGCTGAGACCTATGACTTCTCTTGCAAGATAGAGTCAAAGAATGATTCCAAGGTGACTGTTAAGGTGCAGATGGACGGCGACGACGGCGTTTCATTTGCCGGACAGGATCAGATTGCATTCGATGCAGGGGGCTCATACTACTACTTCTCAGATCTGCCCGGATTTGATGGAATCCTGAAGATTGCCTTCGACTTTGCCGGATATCCTGACACTGATTTCACTGTCACCGACATTGTCTTCAAGAAGCACTCTGATGATGATGGCACTGTGCTGCCGACATTACCTGACGAACCGGAAAAACCTGTTGTTTGGGTTCCGGTAGACAGCTCTGACAACCTTTTCCACGGTTGTACCTGGACCAATACATTCTATTATGCACCGGGATGGGCACAGATAGCAGATCCTGAAGTAAAAGTAGATGGCACTACCATTACCGTCACTCTCCCGGAGGCTACGACCGATCAGTGGCAGGCACAGGTGGCATTCCACACTGATATCACCACTTCAGCCGACAAGCTATATGACTTCCGCGTCACATTCTATTCCAACAAGGAGCATCCCGGAGTGACATTCAAGTGCGTGCTTTCCGGTGGTGGCGACAACGACAATGTATTCTATATGACTGATCGCCTTAAACTTGCGGAATATGAGGATCAGACCTACAGTTGGATTGGACTCCCCGGCATCGACATGGACAAGATGAGCGTATTCTTGGATTTCGGAGGCAATGCTGCCGGAACTGAAATTCAAATCAAGGATATCATCATCCAAGAGCACCGAGAATAATAATTATGGAAGGGAGACTTCTTTGTCTCCCTTCTGCCAATAAATTCGTAGGGACGCACGGTCCGTGCGTCCTTTCTTATACCCATACACTACAATGAAACTAAAATCTCTCATACTTTCTACACTTCTCCTTCCACTCGCTTTCAGCTGTATAGACAAGGCATCTGACACTGCCGTATCCAATAAAGACCGTTTCGTTCAAGTACAAGGTCAGGATCTCATTAAGCCTGACGGAAGTAAACTTTATATCGTAGGCACTAATCTTGGCAACTGGCTTAATCCAGAAGGGTATATGTTCGGATTCCAGCGAATGAACGCTCCGCGCCAGATCAACGAACTCTTTTGTGAACTTGTTGGTCCCGACAAAACAACCGAGTTCTGGAGAGACTTCAAAGATAACTACATCACAAAGGAGGATATAGACTTTATAGCCTCCACCGGAGCAAATACAATACGTCTCCCATTCCATTACAAGCTATTCACCGATGAAGACTATATGGGATTGACAAAAGATCAGGACGGTTTTGCACGCATTGACAGCGTAGTGAGTTGGTGCAAGGCAAACGACCTCTATCTTATCCTTGATATGCACGACGCCCCAGGCGGACAGACCGGTGACAATATCGACGATTCATACGGTTATCCTTGGCTCATGGAGAGTGAGAAGAGCCAGCAGCAGTTTTGCGACATCTGGCAATCTATAGCAGCCCGCTATAAGGATGAACCAACTATCCTTGGATATGAACTAATCAATGAGCCAATTGCTCATTTCTTCGATAATGTTGCAGATCTTAATCCAAAACTCGAGCCGCTTCAAAAACGCGCAGTGGCTGCCATACGCGAGGTTGACCCCGACCATATTATACTGATCGGTGCACCACAATGGAACAGCAACTTTGAGCCCCTCCAGGACACCGATTATGACCCACAGCTTATGTTCACTTGCCATCGTTATGGGGGACCAGCAACCGCAGAGGCCATACAATCCTATATTGACTTCAAGAATAAGAGCAATCGCCCGATGTATATGGGAGAAATCGGTCATAACACCGATGAATGGCAGGCAGACTTCGTAAAGGTGCTGAAAGAAAATAACATTGGCTATACCTTTTGGCCATACAAAAAGAAGGATGATAGCTGCATGATGGGCATAACAATGCCGGAAGAATGGGAAGAAGTGGTGCGTTTTGCAGAAGGTCCACACCATACCTTCGCAGAAATTCGCGAAGCGAAGCCCGACCGAGCTAAAGCACAAGTAGCCCTTGACAAATTCATAGAGCAGTGCAAAGCCAAAAACTGCACCCCTCAGGGATCTTACATCACATCCATCGGCCTCTCAATTCCGAAAAAATATATTGAGCAATAACAATAAAGCTCCGGCTCATTTGAGCCGGAGCTTTATTGTTATTCGTTAATCGTTGGATTCGGGAGCGTGATCGATGAGATCCATAAAGTCGTCGAGCTTCGGAGTGATTATGATCTCGGTGCGGCGGTTACGCTGTTTTCCCAGATCCGAGTCATTGTCTGAAATCGGGTTAAACTCACCGCGTCCGGCTGCTGACATACGCTGCGGATTGATTCCAAAGTGGTTTTGTAGCACTTGCACTATAGAAGATGCGCGTAGAGCAGAGAGGTCCCAATTGTTTCGGATATTGGTCTTGGAGATAGGCACATTATCGGTGTTACCCTCTACGAGCACATCGAAGTCCTTATAGTCTTCCAATATTTTTGCAATCTTTGAAAGAGTCTCCATTGCGCGGTTGCTCACCTCATAGCTGCCGCTCTTGAACAGCATATTGTCTGCCAATGAGATATAGACTACGCCCTTCAGTACCTTCACATCTACATCCTTCAGTTCTTCTTTACTGAGAGATCGTGTAAGGCGGTTAGTGAGTGCAATATTAAGTGAATCAGATTTAGACTTAGCTTCCACGAGCTGCTTAATATACCTATTTGAAGCATTGATCTCGTCGACAAGCTTAGTTATGTTGACACTTCCTTGGTTGGCTGCTTCAAGGCTCTTGTCAAGAGTATGTTTCAACTGGCTCATTCCTTGCTTCAGTTCGTCGTTGCTCTTATTGGCTACTTCGAGCTGGGAAGTAAGGTTGCGTGCTTCGGCACTGGTCGTAATAAGTTGCTCGCGTGTAGAATTGTATTCAGTCTGAAGGTCGTCGTACTTACCTTGAAGTTCAGCATACTTTTTGCTGGAAACGCAGCTTGTCGCCATCAGTCCAAGAATCACGGCAGCGAGGGTCAGAAGTTTAATTTTCATAGTCATTTAAGGAGATTTTTAATAAATAAATATTCTCTAAGTTACAGACGGCCGTCTACCGTCTCTAACTATTAGAACGCCCGACACTATGAAAATGTTATGGGATATGTAAAACTCTTGAGAAAAAACTATAAAACTAATGCAGGCTACCTTCTACCATATGATTTAGTATAAAAAACCGTGTATTAAGTATTAAAAAATGTGCAATGCAACAAATTTCATATTTAATACACGTTTTTTTATTGTTGATTTTCAGAAAATGTTGTAGTTTTGCATCGTCGAAATGATAAGGCGATACTCCTCATCTCCTCCCGAAGTTTCGACTATATGACGTGATAGCATTTATAAAGATTAGATAGGTTATTTTTTTAGGTTATACAACATTTAGGTTTTTATTTTAGGTTATTAGGTTCGATAATACGACGAAAGACACGTAGGTAAAAAGTTTTTTAGGTTCGAATGCATCCGGCAGGGACCGGCAATAAAAGCCACCCTCCGGATGCGACATTAAAAATTCGACTTTCGCTTGCGAAAGTCGAGGGTTATGGGGTTATAAGATTATGGGGGTTATAATATGAATATAAATTAAGTAATACTATATATGACTAATATCAAACGATTCATCACAGCAATGGCTACAATTGGAATGATTGCAGCAGCTGTCCCGGCAGTGGCTGCCGAGGGTCTCGAGATAGATCATCTCGGAGTCAACAATACTCTCGTCAGAGTGACTGGAGGAGATCAATATCTGATGCTTCCCGTGCAAGAAAGCATGGACGATGCACGCATCAACGTGCTCGTCGACGGCAAGATCGCCGAGACCATCTATGTGCGTCTTGCCAAGTCAAAGACTGATTTCCTCGTGCCTTACGACCTTTCTCCATATAAAGGGAAAAACGTGATTTTTGATATAGTGACACCCCAGAGCCGCAGTTCAGTACGAGAGGCAAAGGAAGACACCTGCTGGAAGGGAATCACCCTTACGGAAACTCTCGATATCCAGGACAATGAGCAGCAGTACCGCCCGGCGTTCCACCACGCTCCGCTCTACGGCTGGATGAATGATCCGAACGGAATGTTCTACAAGGATGGAGTGTGGCATCTCTACTATCAGTATAATCCATACGGATCCAAGTGGCAGAACATGACATGGGCTCATTCCACTTCGAAAGACCTCATCAACTGGAACCACGAGCCAATCGCCATACGCCCTGACGGACTCGGCTCCATCTTCAGCGGAAGCAGTGTCATCGACCACGAGGGGACAGCAGGCTTCGGCAAGGATGCCGTGATAGCACTTTTCACTTCAGCCGGAACAAGCCAGATGCAGAGCCTTGCCCACAGCTCAGACAATGGCATGACTTTCTCAGTCTATCCGGGCAATCCTATCCTCACCCTTGAGAGCGAGGCTCGCGACCCGAATATGTTCTGGAACAAGGAGACGGGGGAGTGGAATCTTGTGCTCGCCCACGCCCTTGACCATGAGATGCTTTTCTTCACTTCTCCCGACCTCAAGAACTGGACACTCCAAAGCGGTTTCGGCAAAGGAGAAGGATGCCAGGATGGAGTGTGGGAATGCCCTGACCTTTTCGAGCTTCCCGTAGAAGGCACAAACGAAAAGAAATGGGTGCTGATATGCAACATCAACCCTGGTGGACCCTTCGGAGGATCAGCCATCCAGTACTTCACAGGAGATTGGGACGGCAAGACATTCAAGGCCGATACCGATGCCCAGGGAAAAGTGCCGACCAAATGGCTTGACTTCGGCAAAGACAACTATGCGCTCGTAAGCTGGAGCGACGCTCCGGACGGACGCCGCACTGCAATCGGCTGGATGAGCAACTGGCAGTATGCTGCCGACGTGCCGACATCCCAGTTCCGCAGCGCCAACACACTGCCTCGCGAGATAGGTCTTTTCAAGGGTCCTGACGGCATGATCTATGCTTCCAGTGCGCCGTCTCCCGAGCTCACCTCACTGCGCGGCAAACTCGTGCTCAGCAAGGGGAGCGTAAAGGCAGGCAAGAATCCTACAAGCTTCGCACTTCCTGCGGCTAACAACGGCATCTGCGAGATCCTTCTTGACATAGAGGCCGGGGCAGGAGAGGACGTGAAGGTCTCTCTCTCCAATAAAGCCAGCAACAAGGTAGACATGGTGTATGATGCAAGCAAACATACCTTATCGTTTGACCGTCGTGAAAGCGGAATAGTCAACTTCAGCGAAAATTTCCCCGCTGTCACTGTCTCTCCGACATTCGAGACAGCAGGAAAGATTTCACTCCGCATATTTGTCGACAAATCAAGCATCGAGGTGTTTGGCAACGGCGGACAGTTTGTCATGACAAATCTTGTATTCCCTGTCGAACCATATAGCAATCTTTCTGTTTCTTCTAATGGCGGAAAGGCCAAAATTTCTTCTCTCAAAATTTACTCACTGAAAAACTAATACGACCCGACTATGGCACAAACAATTGCAACCGATCGCAAATCGTCGATGATGCAGCTGATCCCAGTGATGCTCTGCTTCTTTTCTATGGGATTTGTTGATCTCGTTGGCTCTGCCACCAACTTCGTAAAAGCAGACCTCAATCTTTCCGGAGCTCAGGCAGGTTTCATACCCTCTCTCGTGTTTTTCTGGTTTCTTATCTTCTCAGTGCCTACAGGCATGTTGATGAACAAGATAGGACGTAAGAAAACAGTGATATTCTCGTTGCTTCTCACTCTGCTCTCTCTCGTAATCCCAATCTTCGGTGAAGGCTACTACACGATGCTTATAGCATTCTCTCTGCTCGGCATTGGCAACGCAGTGATGCAGACATCGCTCAACCCTCTCGTCTCAGGGCTCATCAATCCGGCACGATTGGCATCAACGCTTACCTTCGGCCAGTTTGTAAAGGCATTAGCTTCTCTTCTTGCTCCATATCTGATGGCATGGGGTGCGGCAGCCATGATGCCTACGTTCGGACTTGGCTGGAGAGGAGTCTTCCCAATCTTTGCAGCTGTCTGCCTCCTTTCTATCGCTGCACTCGGCGCGACTCCTATCGAGGAGGAACAGCCTGACAAGGTGACTGGTTTCAAAGAGTGCATAGTGCTTCTCCGCATACCGTTTGTGCTCCTCTGCTTCCTTGGAATCATGTGTCATGTAGGTATAGACGTAGGCACTAACACCTTTGCCCCGCAAATCTTGACAGAAAAATTCGGTCTCAGTGTTGAAGACGCGGTGATAGGCACTCAGATTTACTTCTATTTCCGTACGGGTGGCTGTCTGTTAGGCTCATATATCCTTGCCAAGATGTCGGCAAAATCATTCTTCGCCTTCAGTGTCTTCTGCATGATGCTCGGTATGATAGGTCTCTTCATAGCTTCATCCCAGTTTCTCGTGCTTGCGGCTATCGCCTGCATCGGTTTCGGCAACTCCAATATCTTCAGCGTCGTGTTCGCACAGGCTCTTAATCGTCAACCTAATGAGAAGAATGAGGTTTCCGGCCTTATGATCATGGGTCTTTTCGGAGGCACGGTATTCCCTCTCTGCATGGGTTTCGCTCAGGATGCAGTAGGAGTGGCTGGCGCAGTGGCTGTGATGACACTCGGCGTGATCTACCTGGCGTTCTATACGCTTAAGATTAAAAATAATTGAGAATTTAGAATTTAGAATTTAGAATTTAGAATAATTTGAAAAAGATATAAATCATGAAAGACGTTGTAGTAGGAATGGGTGAGGCCCTCTGGGACATCCTTCCGGAAGGAAAAAAAATCGGCGGAGCACCTGCAAACTTCGCATATCATGTGTCTCAGTTCGGACTTCCCAGTTGCGTAGTCAGCGCAGTAGGCGATGATCATCTTGGCAAGGAGATTCTGGATAATTTCACATCCAAGGGTCTTAACCAGCTAATCTCAGTTGTACCTTATCCAACGGGTACTGTACAGGTAGAGCTTGATGAAGCTGGAATTCCAATCTATGATATCAAGGAAAATGTAGCATGGGACAATATTCCTTTCAATGAGGCTTTGGAAGGTCTTGCTAAGAAGACCAAAGCAGTTTGCTTCGGTTCGTTGGCTCAGCGTAATGTTGTGTCACGTGAAACAATCAACAAGTTCCTTGACGCGATGCCAAAGAATGAAGACAATCTTGTAGTGTTTGACGTGAACCTCCGTCAGGGTTTCTATAACAAGGATATCCTCACAAATTCTATGGAACGTTGCAATATCCTCAAGATCAATGATGAGGAGTTAGTGACAGTAAGCCGTATGTTTGGTTATCCCGGTATTGACCTTCAGGACAAGTGCTGGATCCTTCTCGGCAAATACAATCTGAAGATGCTCATTCTGACTTGTGGCGTGAACGGTAGCTACGTGTTTACTCCTGGTAATGTATCTTTCCAGCCAACACCGAAGGTAGAGGTAGCCGATACAGTAGGAGCCGGGGATTCATTCACAGCAGCTTTCATTGCAAGCATACTGAAAGGAAAGTCAGTGCAAGAGGCACATTCCATTGCAGTGTGCACATCAGCCTTTGTCTGCACCAGGAAAGGAGCGATGCCAGTGCTTCCCTCCGATCTGACAGAATAAAAAACTATCTACTTTAAATTATGAAGCCTCTCGCCGAATACCGGCTGGAGGCTTTGACATGTTAAGAAAGGGGTTTCGTTAATGATGGGTGGAGCGGCTTAGGAGGCCAACTATCCAGAGGAGGACTATAGCACCTACTACGGAGGTGATTAGGCTGCCGATGATACCTGTCGTGGTGATTCCAAGAAGGCCGAAGAGCCAACCGCCAAGGACACCACCGATGATGCCTACGATAAGGTTGACGATCCAGCCAAAGCCACCGCCACGCATAAGTTTGCCGGCAACTGCGCCGGACGCGATTCCAATAAGGATATACCAGATGAAGTTCATAGTGTTATTATTTTAGAGTTTTTGATTCATTAATTTATCTATACAACGAACTTGTCTGTATTTTTGTTTTCGATTGGCAGCAAAGAGTGTTTGGCGGTTAATTATAGGCGTGAAGGGAGGGGAGGAGATTTACTCCGAAGTATGTCATAATTATGGAGGAAAAGGCGAATATTAGATAGATGCAGCAGAATAGGGGCAGACGTTGCATCTTAAAGTATTTATGAAGAGGTATTGAATAGAGGATAAAAGTGACAAGCGACCATGTCTCCTTCGGATCCCAAGCCCAATAACGCCCCCACGATACATTTGCCCACATTGCCCCGGTGATAATGCCCATTCCAAGCAAGAATACCCCCGGTGCAAGCAATTTTAGAGCAAGAGATATAAGTTCTTTTCGTTGATTTGGGATCAACAGGGCTGTGATGGCAACCGGCAATGTGAAACCCAATATGGCATAAGAAAGCATGACCAGCGACACATGCACTGACAACCAAGGGGATGCCAAGACAGGCATAATCGGACTAAGGACAGGATCTTTCATTCCAAGCAATGCTACGAGTAGCAAAAATGATGCCGCTGCCATACCGAGAGCCACGAGCAAGCTTGATTCTTTGCGCAATGCCATAATTCCTGACAACAAAATCATACAGATACCGACAAATTCCATTATGTCGCCAGTATTCGACATTGGGATTGATCCGGATATATACCAAAGCCATATATACGAGCTTATCCCTCCGATTCCGATAGCTGCAATGAAAGGGAATAACGGGATATTCTTTTTAAATATCGGAGACAAGAGAATGAGCACGACAGAGAGTATCGCGCAGATGAAAATTATCCGCAGGGGATTGATCTGATAATAAAAAATCTCTGATTTAATAGAAAAATTTGACCTTATATGATCGGAATCTGCCATTAGGGGGGTAAAGAGTTCACCTTTCCATAAATCTATCAACAGGGCAACTTTTTCATCGAGTATTAGAATGTCTTTATCAAGTGGCCCGAAGCCCCCTTTATACAAATGCTCCGGAATATAATCTCCATTTTCATCGTAAAAATCAGCTACGGCTGCATACTTGCCTTCAATAGATAAGGCTTCTCTCAGAGGCTTGCTCTTCACTTTAATAAATGGGACTTTGCTCCATTCTTCCTTGTATTTGATCAGAGACGCAATGAAAGCTTCCGGTGAGAGCCCCGAAACATTTCCTTTGCCAGTCAGCTTATAAGTGAGACGGTCGGCAAATCTTGCAAAAGATACTGTCTCTCCGTTGAAAAGTACCTGGCGGCTCGCTAACGAATCTGCAATTTTCGCATCGACAGCAGGGATGGCGGAAGCATCAATCACTCCAAAGCATAAACATCCGATAAATATGCAAGTCTTCAAGGTTTTCTTTCTTCTCCGAGATCTAAAGTAAATTTGCCCTAACCAAAGGATTCCGCTAATGGCAAAGAGCAGGAATCCGATGTAGGTCACGGCAATGCCTATCGGATCATAAGTCACAGTCAATACAGTGCCTCCAATATCATCATATGAAGTCTGATAGAAACGGAAGTTACCCAGTTTGCCGATATGATTCATCGAAATATGCATTGTATCGCCGGAGGAAGTCAGCAGTTCTGACTTGAAATCTTTTGGAAAATTCATTCCCGGGTAATATTCGGGCGTAAAGTTCAGAAGTGTTACGGAGGCGGGCAACTCCTGCTTTTTACCATCTGATGAAACGAAGTAGTCGACAGTCTGAGAAGGTAAAAGATGGAGCGTCCCATGGCGCGAGAAGAGAGAGTTGCAGAAGCCCCCCGCTATCATGCACAGAAAAGAGAAGTGCATGATGAAAGCGGTCCAATTACGCCAGAGACGCCCCATTATCATTCCGATTATCATCGCAGCTGCAATGATAATCCATAAAATTTTCCACCCGACTGATGAATATATATCTGCAGGAAGCAGAGATGAGAGTCCTATCATCAGGGTGACGACGATAGCCGAGACAAATATTATGATCTCAGTACGCCGCATATCTAGGATTATCGGCCTTTTTAATAGCCATACATTCAGTTTCGATCAACCAACCCGGACGACAGACCGGAGCAAGGACAATCACTTTGGGTATCCCCGGAAATCTTTCCTCCATCATCTTGCTAATGAGATGATGGTCGGCAATGTCGCGGAGGTAGACTGTCATGTGGGCAACATCTTCCCATCCGCAATTTCCTTCGGCTAAAAGCACCCCGATATTCTCAAGCATTCTCAGAGCCTGAGCCTTAATATCTCCAGGAGCCACTATCTCGCCTTTATTGTTGATGCTGGCAGTTCCGGAAATATATACGTGACGGCGATCGGCATAGTCTACGGCAGTAGCCCTCTCGAATGCCACGCCATATTCATATGTCGGATTTAGGTGTGATTTGCCGTAAATGTAGGTGATTTGCTGAGGTGTCACGCCAGTGTCAGCGAAAGCATTGAAAGCTACAAGGCGTTTTGGTTCGGCACACTGCCCCTCAATACCAGTTGATGCTATGAAATGGGAATCGCAAGTGAGACCTTCGCGTGCAAAGACACTATTGCGTCCTTGCACTACACCCGAATAATTATTGTCGATATCTCGCACAAAAAACCATGTACGGAGACAGTTGTCTTTCAACGAAGCGCCACGGAGCTTTAGCTCGTAGGCCAATCGCTCAAGATATGCCACAGTCATTGACAGAGAATCACCTGTCGACACATTGTAGCCATCTCCAACCCATATACGACCCCGGCTGTCTTCCCAAAGCCCTCCGTCACAGTCTGTGAAGCTTGCATCTTCTTCAAATAGCACAAGAAGAGCCGCCTTTGTGCCGTCTAAAGGTGACTGACCAAGTACAGATACTGCACATTCGTCACATTCAGGAAGCAGGGTTCGCTGATTCGACGGATCGCTAAGCAGCCAACGCTTGAATACAGGAGTCATACCTGTATCCCTCATTAAGTTGCGCATGGCTTTGCAGACGCTTCTCATTTGAGTGGGGGCATCCTTCCCTGCCGTAGGGATTATATATGCGTGCGCCTCTTTTCGACCTGTGTCGAAAAGAGCCACATTGGCTTCAGCCCCGTCATATTTGAAGTTTAGGTAGTTCATTTCTGTAATTGTCTACAAAAATAGTTATTTTAATCGATATACGCAAATGTTTTCGTTTTGCGTGATGCGTTTTGAGTTATTCGTTGGTTGTTAGGGTTAGGTTGTCGATCCAATTCTTGATAAGGTCGAGCTTCTCTTGTCGCACCACTTCTACGCTATGGTCGTAGTTCCAATCAGATGATACATCTGAACTTAGAATAAGGAAAAGTTCACTTTTGTCGCTATTGCCGGGCATAACTCTGTCTGTGTCGGGCATTTTTCGCGAAGGGACAGAAATAAGGTTGCCGAGGCTATTTCCGGCAAGCAGATCGAGCCCTGCCGCAGCGTGTCCATTGCCTCCGTGGCATTGCACGCAAGTAGTGTTGAATATTTCTGTCTGAATTGCTCCTGACATCGACATATCAACCGCTTCTGCATTTATCTGCAGGGTTGCCTGCGTGTTGTAGTCGGCAGAGATGAAGGTGGCGACGCGACGGCGCAGACGGTCGATGGCACAAAGTTCGATAGTGGTCACGTCTGCCGGAATTCCAGAGAGTGTCACATCGCATTTCCCATCGCTTGCCGAAAAGTCGATATTTTTGCTTATCAAGGCATAGTCGTTGCCGTCTTCAAACCCTGCCAAAGCGAGTGTGTAGCCCTGGCTCCAGGTGTCTGCACCTGTCACTGAGCCAGAAAAGTGGGCGGCGCCTCCTTCTTCTGTCTGCACAGAGTCGTCGTTGTAGATACGGCCTTCGTCGCAAGATGAGAGAGAGCCTAAAATGGCAGATGCCAAGATAATGTAATTATAGAATTTCATAAAGATTCATAATTTATAGGTCGGACATAAAGTAAATGTGCATTTCAGCCTTATCGGGAAAAGTAAGGGGAAGGACGCGCGGGGACGCGCACGGAGTGCGCTAACTACATTCCCAGTCACGGGCAGAAATGATTTTGCATACTTGGAATGCACAAATACTTTATGATTCAACTATAAAGTTGGATAGGGCTTATTGGCGAATTAGAAGGAGTATTGTGCCATTATGGTCACTGAGCTTGTGGCAAGACCGAGATTGTCTTCGTCGCGGTCCATTTGGCGGGCATGACCGGTGCGTCCTGTATACTGGTACATGGCCTGCAGCTTGAGGTTGATGCTGTCTATGAAATAGTTGGCTCCAATTGCAGGCATATTGAGAAAACCTCCTTTTTTTGTTGAGTTGCGTTCGAAGAAGTCGTAACGAAGGCATCCCTGCAGTTTGTTTGTCAGGAAGTATCCAGCTTGACCGTATCCTCCGAAATAATTATAGGAGGTGTCGATTTTCTGACGTTTGGTGAAGCCCACGTTCATGTAGTAGAATTCCGCCCCGAAATACCAGCGGTTTTTTATCCAAGACCATTCAAGACCGAGGCGTAAGTCGTTGGTGCTCTCGTTCTCGCTTTCCACATTAAGAGACCCGGACACTCCGAGGAGCATCTTGTTGCTGTTGAGCCGGCGTGGATCGCCTTGCGATGCGTGCATTACTCCGAAGGGTTGGTAAGTGAGTCTGGCTGCATATAGAAGCGATGGGATGTGCCAGTCGTCGCTTATGGTCTTGGTAGCTGTATTTACGCTTGCCCCTGTGCCGTTGAAAAGACCTACCTGATAACCAAACTTATCTTTCACCATGCCGTGAACCTCCACACCGAGGTCGAATCCCGTTCCGATATGCGGAGTGACCGCATTGAGGGAATAGGGGAGTATCACCGAAGCCGTAAGGGATGTAGGAAGCACCGGGAAAAGAGTCCCTCCGAGAGTTGTCAGATATGCATGAGAGAAGGGGGTCTTGAATTTACCGATCCGCACACCGAACTCTTCAGAAGGACGTACGTCAGCCCAAGCCTGCTGCAGAAGACCGCCTCCGGATGCTGCCGCGTTTATGGAGAGGTTGAATGTCACGATATTGAATGCCTTTCCTGTGAATCCGAGCACAGCATAAGGAATGCCGAAACCGGAATTTGCCACGTTGTCCTGATTGTAGGCAGGGTCGAGACCGGCATCGTCATAGTAATTGTAGTTGGCGGTGGTCTGCACCAATAGGTATGGCTTAAAGAGGAAATCACCCTTCTTTGTGGTGAATGTGAATCCGCGGTGGTCCGCCAAAGACACGACACCATTTTCTGTATCTGTGTCGTATTGGGCTTGAGCGAGAGGAGCAAAGGAGAGAGCGCATATAGCTGAAAGTATGATCTTTTTCATTGTATTTTGGGTTGTCGGGTTTTGGGGGGGATTGAGCATGATTAATCTTGATTGAGCGTGATTTATCATGATACATCATGATGGATGCCGCTGTGTTACAGTGACTGGAGGAACTTTATCACTGCGTCGCGGTCTTTGCGTGGCATATTCTTGAATTTGTTTTTTGAGGCCTCGCCTTCACCTCCGTGCCACATTATGGCTTCGGTGAAATTACGTGCGCGACCGTCATGGAGGAAGCAGGTGTGGCCGTTGACTTTCTCCTGCAGACCGACGCCCCAAAGGGGAGTGGTGCGCCATTCATTGCCGCGAGCCAGACCGGACACATAATTGTCATTGAGTCCGACTCCCATTATCTCAGAGCCCATATCGTGCAGCAGGAAGTCGCTGTAAGGGTGAATAGTCTGGTTGCCGAGCCAAGGAAGCTGTGTGCCTGCGAGCAGTGTGGATCCACGCGGACGTGTATGGAGAGTGGTCACGTGGCATAGGTGGCATCCTGCCTGGAAGAATAGAGTCTCGCCTCTCTTTACGTCAGGGTCGTTCACATTGCGTCGGGCAGGTACTCCGAGCGACTGCATGTAGAGGTCAACGTTTTCCATATCTTCTGTAGACACATCGAGTTGGTCGTATGAGAGACCCATCATCGATCCCTGCTCCATCTGGATCTGCCCCTCGCATATCTCTTCGGGATAGCGGCTGTTGGTCACACCCATGTCGCTTGAGAATCCAAGTTCCACTGTAAGGTCGGCATGCTGGGCCTTGTTGCCTGATATGCCAAGGCATGTGACGCCGCGCTCGTTGATATAGTTGCAGCGTCCGCTGATGCCCCATTCCGGATAGTTGCTTTTCGCTGCCAACTGTTCTATCTCGTGACGGTCGAGCGACATAAGCTGCCCCATACCTACATGACGCAAGGGAACTCTCACTGTACAGAAGAGATCTTCGGGAGCGATTTCGTCTGCATACCAGTCGGTGATTGTATAAGAAGGATATGCAAGTTCGTATGTGTCACCGTCGGGGAATGAGAACTGCTGATAGTTCCAGTCGACTTTCAGTTTACCTTCCGGCTTTACGCCGTAGATGGCCTGGTCGTGGAGCACACGTCCGTAATCACGGAAGAACGCACCGTTCTTGCGGGTGATATATACGAGCATAGCCGAGAATCCATAGGAGCCGGAGCCGTTGTCGTTCCATACTCCGGGGCGCGTACGCCCGGCGTTTCGGTGGCAGCTGCCGCATGAATATCCGGCATAGACGGGACCGAGCCCACCGCCCTGTCCGTTGGTGGAAGTGCGCACATCATCGTAAAGCCTGTCGCCGCGTACGAATCTGGTAAGGTAGTCACCCTTCACCCAGGGTGCCTCGCTGTCGTATGCAACCGATGAGTTGAGGAATATCGTGGAAGTTCCTGCCGACAGCTCATAGCCGGCAGGAACCTCGATGTCAAGCACATCCAGCCCGTCGCTATCGCAGCCCGTCAGTAGCACTGACAGGCTTGCGAGAAAACATATTTTTAGAAATTCATAATGCATAATGCACAATGCATAATTATTTGTCGGTAATATTTAATTCTTATTTTACTTTGCGGGGTTGGCCGTCTTTGAAGAGAAGGAACTCGAGGGTGTGGAAACCGCGTACAGACTGCACAGCTTCAATAGTGTCGTCGTCATCTCCGTCGCTCCAGTCGAGATTGTCGTAGTTGCCGGAATTAAGGATTTGAACGATATTGTCCTGATCGAGAGGCCAGCTATCCATGTTGGGGTCAAGGCCAAGAGCATCTACAGGTCCGAAGAGGAATGCTTCGCTTCTTTCCCAGGGTTCGCGAGCTTCAAGCCAGGCGTTGCACGCAGTGGCAAAATTAGCATCGGAAGGGGAATTCTTAAATTTCAAAACAGTCTGGTAGAGGGCTTCGTTTCTTTCTTTCAGACTCTTATAGGTGGGGACTACCACTACATCCACGTAGTTGTCTACGATATCTTGATAACGGCTATCATCACCAAGCTTATTGACAGCGCTTTTGAGATCATTAGAGAGGAGCTCCTCAAGGTCGGCGCATGCAGTCATTGCATTGCGACTTTCACTGCTATTGATATGATTACGGAAAGGTTGTGGGATAGCGAGGATAGCGCTTGAGGCTCCAGCGATAGCTTCCTTCAACTTGGAATCAAGATCCGCATTTTCAGTAGCAATAAGAGCTGATAGTGATTTGGGGCTTATTGAGCCGTCGAGCGAACCATAATAAGAATTGCGGATAGAGAGGATGTTGTTGGAATAGTCTTCGCGTGAATGCCAGCTATACCAAGACTCCACTGAGTAGAGAGCTGCCTGCTGGTCGCCAGAGATATAGAGATTGTAGGGGTCTCCGATTTTGGCTGTGCCCACTTCGTTGGCGATATCAGCACATCCTTCGATGATCTGTTCCACACAGCTTAATGCGCTTGAGTAGTTGCTATTGTTATGTTGCTTGAAACTTGTGGCAAATGCAGCTCCACCTTCATATGATACGGTCCACGCATCGTAGAGAGTATTGGCATCCATCTGAAGGAGAATAGCTACCTGCTGCATGTAGTTGCCCCAGCTTGCAGCATTCTTTTCGTTGTAATCAAGAGTGGCAGCGTTGTCGTTGTTGTCATCGTTGCCTGGTTTAGGATCGTCATTATTTGAGCATCCGGTAAGGGTCATAGCGGTTGCGCAAAGCAGCGCTGAAAATGAGAGTAAGTATTTTTTCATATCTTATTTGTTTTTTAGTTCTTTAGAGGGGGTAAGGTCCTTAAGGTCTTTAAAGTCCTTAAGGTCTCAATTCTCAATTCTCAATTCCCAATTCTCAATTATTTTGAGAGAAACCAGCCTATGTAGGCTATTCCGATTGAGAATTCGTTTTCAGAATTGTATGGACCTTTGCCGAAAACGCTTTGAGTGCCGATTTGGCGAGTGGTGTAGTCGGCTTTTACAACGAGATTGGGGAGAGCAAACCAGTTGATGCCCGCTTGCCATTGGCTCACTTCAAGACGCTTATCCATTGTGGTCTTGGTGCCTTCTCCTCGATACTGGGGATTGTAGTATTCATATCGGGCGAAAGGGTAGATGGTCGGGAAGCTTCCTTTTGTCAATGATTTAAGGTTAATTCCAGCTTCAGCCCCATAGCTGATTGCATTCTTGGCAATAGGAATCAATCGGCTGTAAGGGGATTTGTTTGAGAGCATTCTGTTAGCATCGCTCAGGGCAGCCGAGTTGCCCACATATCCGTAGGTCAGATTGGCGCGAGCAGTGACGTATTTGTTCTTATATTGAGCATCCCAAGTGCCTATAGCAACCGGGATTTTTCCAATAGCAGAGTAGGTGTGTTCTTTGTCGGAATTAGCTCCGGCATCGCGGCAATAGTAGAACGAGATGCCTGTCCGGAGACCCGGAACCCCACTGTAGTCAATTCGAGCAATGTATGCGGGGGAAGTAAAGTTGTCGGTTACAAAAAATCCCTGTTTCCCTCCTATTATCCAATCATTACGGTCGAAACCGTTGGCATTGAGACCGGCAGTAATCATGAGCTGATAATCAAACCTTGTAAATCTTTTTCCAAACGAACCAAAAAACTGAATGCCGGTCTCATGCCAGGTGGAGGGGAGAAGTGAAGTCTCGGCTTGGGGCCTCACGGTCCCGAAGAAATTGATAGGCTCATGATGGGCGTTTGTTAGCCCGATTGGCACTATCATATGTCCTGCTCTGACGTTGAATTGTGGAACTATAAGTCTTGTTATGTGGAATTGTTCAAGAGCCACTTCTCCACCCTTTTCTATTTCAGTTTCATACTCTCCGTTTTCACTGTTTTCGAGTTCTATTGCTGTGCCTGTGCCACCTGCCTCGAACTCGATTTCTGCACCGAGTATCCATTTCGGATTGAATTTATAGTCGAAAGCAAGCACAAATCTTGGAATGGCAATTGTATTTCGGTGGGTGCGAGAGTTTCCAGTGGAAGTGCCTGCAAATCTATTGATGCCGTAGTCTTTGAAAGAAGCTACCATTTCCCCGTATCCGCCGAATCGGAATTTGCTGTAGCCTGTAGTGTCGGCTTGAGTGGCCGGAAGGGGGCGCTCTTGTGCTACGGCTGAAGCCGTAGCCGGTAGAAGAGCCGACAGGATTATTACGCTTCCTATTAATGCTTGATAAATAGCTTTCATTATGGGTCAGTTTTTTCGGATGCAAAATTACAACCGAAAAATAACTGTGGCAATACTCATTATTTAGACTAATTCTAAATAAAATCAGTGATAATATTTGTCAAAAAAGGTTATATCTACATTGAAATACTCAATAGTGGGTAAAAAAGTAACTATTCAGGAGTGAGTCTAATATTGCAGAATAATGAAGTTGTTTAAACTTATTTACGAATTAAAAAATTTACAATGAAGAGTTA
>CAMWLX010000019.1 GCA_947175225.1 uncultured Porphyromonadaceae bacterium | reverse complement strand
TAGTAATTTTTTGAATTGACAAATGATTTTGGGGGATATAGATAAATTTTTGTCTAAGATGGGTGTTGGCTTGGGTAGTATGCTCACTTTGTTCGCACCACAATCGCCACGATGGGGTGAGGAAATTAGCACGAAGCGCCTCTCCGAGGGTATTGGGGGTTGGAGGGGGGTGAGACAGGCTGAAGATGGGGTTTTGGCATGATGTCAGCTCTTTGAGCTGGGGTGCTATTTTGGGGAGCTTGGGAAAGTTCCCTCCCATATGTGCTATTGGTGGGAGGCTGGGAAGGCACACACCCATATTTGAGAGTGCTATTTGATGTTGCGGAAGGAGGTTTTGCGGTCGAAGCCGGCGGATTCGGCTTTTTCTATGTCGGTACGATTGTCTATTATTTCTTGGTCATTTAGAGAAGAAATGTAGCTGCTTAATTCTTGATAGAGTTCTTGAGCGGGGATAAAGGATGTTATGGGTGTCCCTGTCAGGATTGGATTAGGTATACACCCATCCTTCTCTATAACGAGTTCCAGGGTCTCATCTCTCCAGAAAAATGAGTATCTTGATTTAGCCTTGAAAAATGTCATCGGAGTACTTCCGGCACGGTCTTTCTTTGTGATCTCCTTAATATGAAGAAGTTTCCAATCTATGCATACTTTCAAGTCTTGATCCAAATACCGTTCTACTTGAAAGGAGTACTGTTTCAATCCTGCCTCAAGGATGCAGTACAACTCGGTAGCCTCGTATTTTGTCACCCACTTTAGGCGGTTACCTGTCCAGTCGCGTTTGCGCACTTCTTTCTTCAGAGAATCGGCTGATGTAGGGATATAGCTGAAGTATTGGGAGTCAAGATTTGAGAGGACAGTGAATGAACGGCGGTCGTAGACGACCTTCTCGTCTTCACCGTAAATACCTGTTAGATAATCGTAGTAGTCTTTATTGTTGCGAGGGGTAAGGATTTTCATTTGGTTTTCTTTAGGTTGGTCTGCTATGGCAAAGTTAGTATTTATTTTTGAATTTGGCAAATGATTTTGAAGAGTTTTTATATATTTTAGTAGGAATGGGGATGGGGTGGGTGTGGTGTGTTCACTTTGTTCGCACCACAATCGCCGACGGTGGGGAGGGGGAGGAGTGCATGATTAGAGGAACATTGTCATGAAGACGGGGACCAGAAAGAGGATTCCTCAAAATGTTTTTCGGGAAAATTGTACGGAATCTCAAAATGTTTTGGTGGGAATTTGTATAAAATCTCAAAATTTTACCACGAAGAGCCTCTACAAGGCTGCTGCGCTGTGGAGGAGGCCTCTAAAGTATGAGGTTTTGGCATAATGTCAGCTCTCTGAGCTGAGGTGATATTTGTGGGAGGCTGGGAATTCGCTACGCTCAAGCTAAAGCAAATGTCACTTCCATATTTGAGACTGCTATTTTATGTTGCGGTCAGATGGGTTGCGGTCGAAGCCGGAAAATTCGGTTGGATTTGGCGAATGTTTTGTGCTTTTAATTTGTTATTGTTACTAAATATTGGTAATTTTGCAAATAAAACTAAAACGGATTGATTATGAGAACGACATCAGTGGCTTTAGGCACATATTTTGAGAATTTTATTAAATCTAAAATATCTCAAGGGAGATATAACAATGCAAGTGAAGTAATTCGGGCAGCCTTACGTCTACTCGAAGAGAAAGAACAGCAGACAACTCAATTAAGCGCGGCTATCGACAAAGGTCTGGAGAGTGGTATTGCAGAAGATTTCGAACCTGCTTCATACTTACAGACGTTAAAAGCCCATAGAAATGGCTAAATACAGACTCACAAACCAAGCTGTGGCAGATCTTGGGGGAATCTGGAACTATACGGCTGACGAATGGTCGGAATCCCAAGCCGATGCATATTACGAATTGCTTATAGATACCTGCGACAAGATTGCAGCACATCCTAACTGGTTTGGCAAGAAATATGATGAAATCCGCAAAGGGCTGCTCGGATGTAAGACACGCAGACATATTATATTCTATATGATAGATTCAAAAGGAGATATCGTAGTGATTAGGATACTTCATGAAAGAATGGATCTTAAAAACAAGTTTTGACCGGAAGAAATATTGATTATTTGGGCGTTAAATGACAAAGGAGGGCTCTTATGGGAGCGTCCTCAGACATGATTAGAGAAACACTGTCATGAAGTCTGGGACGCGGAGGAATCTCAAAATGTTTTGGCGGGAATGCGTATGGAATCTCAATTTGTTTTATCCTTTGTAGAGGGCTATGATGGAGTGGACTATGGCTTCCGGTGACAGACTTGATGTATCGTAGACGGCGTCGTAGCGATCCAGCGGAGATGCGGCAGCAGCAGTTTCACGACAGGACCTGTCAATACCGCGACTATGACAGTGCCTTCCCTGACGCCGTCGATACGTCCGGCGAAGATCCAGGAGCAACCCACAGCTATTAGCAGCAACGAGACGTCAAACATTATCTTGAGCGTACCGAATTCCTTACGGAATTTCCTGGAAGCAATCTGAAGTACGTATTCCCCGGAGTTCATGCATACGTCTGCCAAAACCTCAAGCGCAATGCCGAGTCCCATACCGACACATCCTATGACACAGGAGATCACCTTTAAGTAGTAGACAGCAGGATGCCAGGCGGAAAGTATCGACATACTTACGTCTACAAAAAGCCCGAAGAGGAGAGAGACCGGGATCTGCATGAGAAGTTCCACTTTGTTTTCCTTGATGCCCTCCTTGCCGAGCATGATGATCTGTGCCATTATTAGGATTGCATTTAGGATGATGATGTATGTACCCATTGATAGGGCTGTGTGTAGACTCCAGACGTATGGGACGCTGGAGATAGGAGAAGTGCCGAGAAAGGAGCGCGTCACGAGGCTAACACCAAATGACATGATAAAAAGACCAAGAAAAAACACCGCATAGCGGCGCAGTTTCTCTTTCTTGCTGCGAAGTATGATTTCCATTGTATCTGATTTTTTACCTGTTTTTGCAAATATAGCGAATTTTTCTTAGAATTGCAAACTTTGTATCCGAAGGTAAAAAAACGGAGGGTATAGAAATATGAAATTTGTTCTCTGTTCGTAACAAAATGGAGAATGTTACGAACAGAGAACAAAAGTTACTTTGGGCTTCAAGACGCGCTGTGACGCACGCGGAGCGTGCTAACTACTCTGTAGTACAGGACGCGAGAGGACGCGCACGGAGTGCGCTAACTACTCTGTAGTACAGGACGCGAGAGGACGCGCACGGAGTGCGCTAACTACTCTGTAGTGCAGGACGCGAGAGGTCGCGCACTGAGTGTCAGTCGAGTTGCCATTCGAAGATGCCGGCGGAGTTGTCGTCGGGGAGGACGACTTCGAGCTTCAGGGCTTTGGTGGTGATGGGGTCGAAGTCCACTCTATTAGCTGCTCCTTTCTGGGTGCCGAAGTTGTCGGCTCCTGTTACGGGTTGCCACTGGCCGGATGCGTCCTGATAGTAGAGATTCCAGGATTTTGGTACGCGGCAGCCACCCCAGGGGCCGTCGTCAAACCAATAGACAGTCGCACTCTGCACTTTCTGTGCCTCGGGAAGCTCGTAGGAAATCCATTCGGTCGTGCCCTGCTTGGGCCACCAGTGGGTATAGGGTACGGAGCGGTCGTTCTCGTCTTTCGGAACGAGGCGGTCGTTGAGCGATGAGAGGGAGCCCATCGGAGTGGAAGTCGAAATCTTACTCTGCGAGGCGAGCGTAGGCGGCATGACGGGACGCGATGCGCTCAGTTCCTGAGGGAGCCATACTGCCATATTGCCGCTTCCGCGATGACACCATGCGTAGTAGGGGATCATATTCAGTTTCACGTCTTTCACTGTCAGGCGACCCTTGTCGTCGTAAGCGAGGGTCTGTCCGTCAGTAGTGAGTTCCACGATTCCTTCGAGGAGTTCGGGCTTTTCGGTTACTGTGAACTGAGGTTTCTGATTTACAAAGATGCTGAGTACATCGAAATCGTTGTCGGGCCATTCTGCGCAGTATACGATCGGACCACGCTCAACTGCTATACGACCCTTGTCAGCCTCTACCTTGGCATGAGCTTTCACTGTACGTGGCTCCATGTCGAGATGCAGCTCTACCTTGTCACCCTTCTTCCATTTGCGGGAGATAGTGTAGTAGCCGTCCGCAGTCAAGGTGCCGTCGGCAGGTTTGCCGTTGACCATCACGGTGTAGCCGAGACGCTTGCCGTCTGAATATGTATAGAGGTCGCTTGGCACAGGTTTGTTTTTAACCCAACCGGGGATGCGTAGCTTGAGGTCGAAGAGACCGGCCTTGTTCTGATCCACAGTCACAGTAACGTTGCCGTTCCAAGGATAGTTGGTCTGCTGGCTGAGCACCACGTTCTTGCCGTTGACATCAAGGTCAGCGGTGTTGGACATGAAAAGGTTTACGTATACATCGTCGCCTTTCACTGCATAGACGTAGCCGGGGAGCGACGGAATGAAGCGGGCGATGTTGGAGGGGCAGCATGCACAACCGAACCAGGGCTGACGCTGGTGCTGACCCATAGACTCAAGGGGATTCGGATAGAAGAATGCTCCGCCGTCGAGGGCTACACCGGAGATAAGACCGTTGTAGAGCGTCCGCTCGAGAACGTCATAGTATTTTGAGTCTCCGTGAAGAAGGAAGAGCCGGTGGTTGACATAGACATTGCCGATGGCAGCGCAAGTCTCGCAATAAGCCGACATATTTGGAAGCTCGTAGTTGGCTCCGAAAGCCTCGCCGTTGCTTGTGGCGCCGATACCCCCTGTGATGTAATACTTCTTGCCTACGATATTATCCCATATACGGTCGATGGCATTGATGTAGGCGGTGTCGCCTGTAAGGGCAGCAACATCTGCCATACCTGCGTACATATAAGCGGCACGGACTGCATGACCTACAGCTTCATCCTGCTCTATTACTGGTTTATGCGCCTGTGAATATTCATCCGTGCGGGAGGTATATCCGCGCTTGTCAAGAAAGTATTTCGCCTGATCAAGATACTTCTTGTCGCCTGTCACGAGATAAAGCTTAGCGAGCGCCATTTCGGCAATCTGGTGTCCCGGCACACGAGCCACCTGACCCGGATTATCTCCGATCTCGCGGCATACACAGTCGGCATACTTCATGGCGATGTCAAGGAAATTGCGCTTGCCGGTGGCCTGATAGTGAGCGATCGCTCCCTCCACCATGTGACCGAGGTTGTAGAACTCGTGGGACAGGTCCTCAACAGCTTCCCAGCGTTTCGAGCCAGCCCATTCATGGGGATGCTTCGGGTTCATGGTGCGGGAGGTGTAGAGATAGCCGTCAGGTTCCTGGGCAGCGGCTACAATGACAAGTACACTGTCAATGTAGTTCTCGAGGTGTTTGTCGGGATAGGTCTGGAGGAGATAGCTGGCTCCTTCGATTGTCTTGTAGACGTCGGTGTCATCGAAAGCGAGACCACCGACGGTGATTGTATCGGAGGGATGGGCTGCCTTTACAAAGTTTTCGTAGCGACCAGTCTCCTCGCACTTATTGAAAGCGAGGGGGATGGTAGTTTCGCGGCTTGCCTTGAGGCGCTGGCCCCAGAAGTCATCGGTCACCTTCACGGAGGTGAAGGGCACCGGGTCGATGGGATAGCCGTGGTTCTGCTTCGGAGCCTTGGCGGTCGCGGGGAGAGCCATGGCGGCGAGAAGAAGGGCTGATGTCAGGATTTTTTTCATGAGTTTTATTTTTTTGGATTTTTATCGGGGGAATAAGGGCTTTAAGGGCGCTAAGGGCCTTAGGGTCTTTAAGGCCATTAAGGACATAATTCTAAATTCTAAATTCTAAATTCTAAATTCAAAATTCTAAATTATTATAGGGGATGTATTCGTCGGAGAAGCGAAGGGAGTGGAGATAGCCGGTGAAGGGCCATTCGTTTTCAGCGTTGCGGCCAAGAGTGACATACTGGACGGGCTTCACAAGAAGCTGGATGTCTTTTTCGCTAATAAGTTGGCCATTTATGTATACCTTCTCAATGCGTCCATCGAAGCATGCATATATATGTTGCCATTCGCCTTCATGCCTACGGGCTTCCGCCTCTATCAGTTTCGGGTCAGGACGTTTCGGGTCGACGCCGCTGACGAAATCCTGTGTCACATTAAAGAAATCTTGCCAGCCGACATCCTCATACCATCCATAATGGTTCATCACACCGCAACGTGGTTCTGTACCGTTGACACCCATGATTTTCTCGAGTTCATCGTGAGAAGTAGTAAAGTCAGCATAACATTCATTCTCTGCTATCTCAGGATTCAGGATCACTGCCTCGAGAGTATACGGAGCGTTATCGCGGACAGTTGCAGGCAATGGGAAGGATGATCGGAAGAAGGTATCTCCGTCAAACTTGAAACCCTTCTTACCCTTAATTTCTTCGATGAATGCAGGTTTTTCGATAGCTTCAAAGTATCCCTCAATACCCTTGTTGGTGATATATCCTACAGTGTCGCCCACATTGAAAAGATTAGCATCAATGTCAACAAGCACACCCTTGCTTTCGCGGTCTGCAACTGCATTTCTGCGGATAGGATTGGTAGCATCAAACCTCTTCTCAGCATCGGTCAGTGTCCAATTGTAGAGACGCACGTCTGCCAAGACCAATGATTCATTTTCCGGAGTGGTGATAGTCATGCTTCCATCAGAGAGAGAAGAGTCAAGTTCGATAGGTTGCCATTCTCCATTAGCATACTTAAGTGCGGAAGCAGTATACCCCATTTTCTTCGATAAAACCGGGGATTTTAACTCTAACGTCGTACCTGGAGCCAGTACGAGTGCCTCACGGCCAGCAATACGTTTAGGAGTTGCCATACCCTTTACAAGTGAGAAACTTCCTCCAAGTTGTCCTTGATTGTTGACCCATTCACGTCCATTCCAGTCCGCACCTGTCAATCCTACCCATTGTTGTGGAGAAGCAGTTTCGTATGTGTCAAATATCTTCACATTCCAAAGAGCCCCGTTGAATCCGGCTTTTTCACCCCCTGTGGAAGTGATGCGTATATATTGAGCCTTCTTATCTCCGAAATCCACCATAGGAGAACCTGCGAGTCTATTGCTGCGTTTGTCGGAGAATAGATCCCAATTCTGACCATCAAGAGAAGTCTCAATAAAGTATTGGTAAAACTGCGTGCCATATTCCCATTGAGTCAGGATAGTTTTGATATTTTCCGGTTTTCCAAGATCTATCTCAATCCACTCTTGACCCATTCCAGCTGGACGCCACAAAGTTCCGTTATTGTCATCTACAGCATATTCCGGCCTGAAATCATCGTCATAATATGAGGATGCCTTCACCTTCTTTCCGTAGGCAAGATTATTCTTCGACACTGTCGGATTTCCGACATACCCGATCCCCGAATGTGTCGGATTAATCGGAAGAATTTTACCATTTTCATCAAATTCCATCTTGTCTATGCAGACCTGACGATGGAAACCACGGTTGGAATGAGGATTATCATGACGATGATAGACTATATAGTAGTCATTGCCATCCTGAAGAATACTATGGTGGCCGGGACCATGGATAGTCCCATCTGCATTAGTCTCTAATATGCATCCTTCATACTTGTAAGGTCCGAGCGGACTATCGGCAGTAGCATACTGCACCCGATAAGTATGATCGTGGCATGAGCCGGAGGAATACATGAAGTAATATTTCCCATCTTTCTTCAATACAAATGGGGCTTCGAAAAAGTCAGTAACCTCAGTGTTCGGAATAAGACGGGTTTCTGTGAAACCCTTCATGTCGGGAGTCAGTTTTCCGGCTCCGCATCCGAATCCATCATAGATGCCCCATGTGCCCCAATACATATAGATGCTGCCGTCATCGTCGATGAAGGTCTGGCCGTCGAGGGTGATGGCATTGGTCACGAAACGATCCGGAACAAGCACAGCCTCGCTTTCACCGAGGATATTCTGCCATGGACCGCGTGGGGTATCGCCCACTCCTACATGTATCTGGCAAGGTTGGCAGTAGACGTAGTAATATTTGCCGTCGTTGGAGTTATGCATCACGTCGGGCGCCCAGATCCAGTGTGAATCGGGCCAGTTCATCGGCATGAGGGTCCAATTTACAAGGTCCTTGCTCTGCCAGAGCTGGGCAGGACCGAAACCGGCTCCGCTGCCGTCGGTGGTGGCGTAGACGTAGTAGGTGTCGCCGAATTTCTTGATTGTGGGGTCGGCGAAATAGCCCGGAATCATGGGGTTGAAGATGCCGGGGGAGTTGTATTTAGCTTCCTTGGGCGTGGCCTCGGCTTGCGTAAGGGGCAAGAGGGCAATGGTCAGTAGTATGGGGGTAAGTTTATTCATAAGTTACTTTTGACGCGCGGTGACGCGCACGGAGTGCGCTAACTACTTTTTTTGACTCGGAGGGACGCGCACGGAGTGCGCTAACTACTCTGAAATTATTTGGAGATGCGGAGGGCGAAGCCGCCGCCGGGGGCGAGGTGAAGGGGTATTTTTTTCGATGAATCCACGGAAAAACGTTCCACCTTGTAGTCGCGGGCCTGCTTGGCAGCATTGTCACCGTCGCGGAAGAGAGTCACTTCATAGCTGCCTTCGGGCAGGAAGCTGAAATCGAGTGTGTAGTCGCGGGGAGTCCAGTCTGTCTGGCCGGCTACGTACCATCCGTCGGGAGCTTCGCGAAGGGTGACAATGTATTCGCCCATCTTGCCATCCAAGACTTTTGTATAAGTGAATATAGTTGGAATTTTTACGATGAAATCGGTGGTTTCCTGATTGTCAATATAGTTTGAGGGAGAGTCGGCGAGCATCGTGAAGGGTGAATCCTGCACTATATAGTTGGCTATCTGATGGCAGCGAGTGCCTTGGCTCATCGGAGAAGAGTAGATGGCTTTCCAGTCAGCCTTGGAAGCGTTGAGCATTGCTCCGGGGGTGAAATCCACAGGTCCTGCCATCATTCTTATGAAGGGGAAGGTGACATCATACTTGGGCATGTCTACAGAAGGATCGCTCCATTTCATCTCTTCCATTCCAAATACGCTCTCATAATTCACGATATTAGGATAAGTCCTGTTGAGACCTGTCGGAGGATAGAATCCGTGAAGATCGAGCATCAGTCCGTGGCGTGCCGCTGCATCGGCTATGCGGTAGGTCATCTCGGCAGCTGTCTGGTCGTTGCGGTCGAGGAAATCCACCTTGAAACCCTTGATACCCATTTCAGAATATTTATTGCATGCCTCTTCAAGTTGATCGTCGAGTACATTGAAGACGGTCCAAAGCCATAGCCCAACACCCTTCTCCTTGGCATAAGCTGTGAGCATGGGGAGATCTATCTCCGGAATGGTCGTGAGCATATCGCCGCTCTTGGGGTCATACCATCCCTCGTCGAGAATCACATATTCAATACCGTTGTCGGCAGCGAAATCAATGAAATACTTATAAGTGTCATTGTTGATGCCGGCTTGGAAGTCGACACCGCGGAGTCCCCAGTCGTTCCACCATTCCCAAGCAGACTTTCCTGGCTTTATCCAAGAGGTGTCAGCCACACGCGAGGGTGAAGCAAGTGTATATACGAGATTATTGACCGGCATTTGACGGTCGTCGGTTGTGACAGCAAAAATTCTCCAAGGAAACGTTTTCTTCCCGGGAGTCTTTGCAATAAACGATTCCTTTTCAGTGACATATTCCTGTTTTCTCCAAGGATAGTAGTCTGTCTTGGCAGGATATGCGGCAAAACGTGCGGAAATAATATTTGAAACCGAGTCAGCGGTGACGAACATACCGGGATATCCTTCCACGTCGCTCTCCATCAATGAAAGCTTGAGACCATCGCCATAATCTGCCACAATAGGCAAGAAAGCAAGCAATGGGGATGCAGATGAAGCGGGAGTGACGGAATAGAAATTCTGAAATGCCATAGCTTCCGGATTCTTCTCATTGGTAGAGTGAGCCATATATAATATAGGATCTCCCGCAAGACGATAGGTAGCGACTTCCGAATAGATGGTCTGGTCTTCCTTATTGTCAGTCGAGAATCTGTATGCCACTCCGTCGTCGAAGAGACGGAAGGTTACAGTCTGCCCATTGGAGAGACGGACGATAAGCTCGTTCCACTCCGCGTCAAACTTGGGAGTGTGGTGGAAAGGGGCGGAGATTTTCTCCTTTAGTCCTTTCTTCAAGGAGCTTTTCACTATCTTGGAGTGCTTGGTGGCGGATTTGTTTCCGCTCGACTTAAGAGTGATATGCGATTGGCGAAGAAGGGGCTTGTCCTCTCTTGAGAGCGACATATTGAGGCCTTCGGTGTCATCAACAATGATGGAAAGGAGGCCTGACGGGGAGGTCGCATCAACTGTCTTCGCAACAGCCTCGACAACTCCAAGAGAAGCCGCGATACATGCCGAGAGGAAGATTGTCTTAATAGTTTTCATGGGTTATACCGGTTAGTTTTGTTTTCACGATGTAAAGATACAACAAAGAGTTGGATGTGCAACCTAAAAATCGTACAAAGATGTGATAAATTCGTCTAAAACATCGTTTTGGACGGATTTTTGGACGATTTTCGCATAAGTTTGGACGATTGTGAGGCCCGGTTTCATTAAGGAATGTTAACTTTGCACCGTAGCTCACGCTCTTTCACACAGAGTGCGCAGAGGGGGTGGGGGCGCAGAGGGAATTGTAACAAATACATAATAAAAACAAACTACAACCTAAATACGACATGAAACTCAACCTGACTACGTTTATGATTGGCTCGCTGATGGCAGCGGCGGCTCTTGGAGCGTGCAGCCATAGCGAGACTTATGAAGCGCCGGATGCTCCGGTGAAGGAAGTTGCCTTCACCAACGTGCATATCGACGACAGTTTCTGGGCACCACGTATCGAGACCAACCGCAAGGTATCTATTCCCTCAGCTTTCAATGAGTGTGAAAAGAACGGACGTTTCGACAATTTTGCCATCGCAGGTGGTCTTAAGAAAGGTGAGCACCGTGGTGATTTCTCTTTCGACGACACTGACCCCTATAAGATTATAGAAGGAGCTTCCTATTCACTCGCTGTGGAATACGATCCGAAACTCGATGCATATCTCGACAGCGTGATCAACCTGATCGCAGCAGCCCAGGAACCGGACGGATACCTTACCACTTGCGTCACCAACAAGTGCGAGCGCCTTTCAGGCTGGTGGGGCACCCACCGCTGGGAGAAGATCAACAGTCATGAGCTCTACAATTCCGGGCATCTCTACGAGGCTGCCGTTGCTCACTACCTCGCCACAGGCAAACGCTCGCTTCTCGATGTCGCCATCAAGAACGCTGACCTTGTATGCAAGACCTTCGGCTACGGAGAAGACCAGATCAAATATCCCTCAGGTCACCCCATCATTGAGATGGCCCTTGCCAAGCTATATAAAGTGACAGGCGATAAAAAATACCTTGACCAAGCAAAATACTTCGTAGAGGAGACCGGAAGACTGACCAACGGGCGCAAACCGAGCCACTATTCCCAGGACCATATGCCGATACTCGACCAAGAAGAGATAGTGGGCCATGCAGTACGCGCCGGATACCTCTATTCAGGTGTAGCTGATTATGCTGCCCTCGCTCAAGACAGCGCATACTTCACCGCCATCAACCGCATCTGGGACAACATGGCATCGAAGAAACTCTATATTACAGGTGGTATCGGTAGCCGAGCGCAGGGTGAAGGTTTCGGTCCGGAATATGAGCTTAATAACCACACGGCATATTGCGAGACTTGCGCCGCAATTGCCAATGTATATTGGAATTACAGAATGTTCCTCGCCACCGGAGATGCAAAATACGCTGATGTCTATGAGCGCGCGCTCTACAATGGCGTTCCTTCAGGTGTATCACTCTCAGGCGATAAATTCTTCTATGATAATCCTCTCGAAAGCATGGGACAACACGAACGTCAGGAATGGTTCGGCTGCGCATGCTGTCCCGGCAATGTGACACGTTTCATGGCCAGCGTACCTCAGTATATGTATGCAACGCAGGGTGATGACGTGCTCGTAAACCTCTACATACAGAGCACAGCCGACATAGAGACCGACAACAACAAGCTGAAACTTGCCCAGACCACTGAATATCCCTGGAACGGCAATGTATCCTTTACCGTAGAACCGGAAAATGAATCCGAATTCGCTCTACGCCTCCGTATTCCCGGATGGGCAGAAGACGCTCCCGTACCGACTGACCTCTATAGCTTTACATCAAAACCCTCCGCAAAATATGAAGTGAAGGTAAACGGAAAGAAAGCCGACGTGATGACAGGCAATGGTTATGCCACTGTGAAGCGCCAGTGGAAGAAGGGAGATAAGGTGGAGCTTTCGCTTCCTATGGACGTGAAGCAAGTGAAAGCCAACGACCTTGTAGCTGACGACCATGGCAAGCTCGCAATCCAGCGCGGACCGGTGATGTTCTGCCTTGAGGGTCAGGACCAAAAAGACGGACAAGTTTTCGACAAATATCTTCCCGACGGTGCAAAATTCACAGAAAGCTATGATGCGGAACTGCTGAACGGTGTAATGACTCTTACAGCTACCGGAAAGCAGATATTCGCAGACGGATCTGAGGAAGACGCCGAGCTGACCGCCATCCCCTACTGCACATGGAACAACCGCGGAGCCGACCAGATGGCGGTATGGATTCCCTCAAGCAGCGACATAGCCACTGCAAAGCCGGCTCCTACCCTTGCGAGCGGAGCCCAGATGTATAGCGAACCTACCCAACTGACAAGCGACGCTCCGGCCGCCACATCCAACCTCAACTGGGCGTGGGGCTACAACGACCAGTGGGAACCGAAGTCAAGCGCGGACACATCTAAGCCCTACCACTACTGGTGGTTGCGTCAGGGAACTACAGAAAACGTATGCTACCGCTTCGAGGAACCGAAGGAAGTAAGCAATGTCGACATCTACTGGCTCGCCTTCGACCATTATGACGGCGACTACGAGACTCCGGAAAGCTGGGAGCTCTATTACCGCACTGCCGATAACCGCTGGGCTCCTGTTCAGGCGAAGGGTGAATACGGCGTGGAACGCGACAAATACAACCATCTCGAATTCGAACCTGTCACCACTACTGACCTGAAGGTTTCTGCCAAGCTACGCGACGGCAAGAGCGGCGGAGTGATCGAGTGGAAAGTCTCGTAAATAATTTAGAATTTAGAATTTAGAATTTAGAATTATTCCATGATGCATCATGATAAATCATGTTATAACATGACATATCATGAATTTCCAATCAGAAACAAAAACAATAACCAAATAAAAACCTAACTATTTATGAAACCGCGAAAATTCACACCGATTTTCAGCAGGCACAATATGCTGAAATTAGCGGCTTTGGCATGCTTAGGATGCTTCACGGGCATCCCTGCAGCTTATGCGGAGCCCCTGCCGGTGGCAGCGCCTCAGGCAGAGACCGGAACGGTCACAGGTGTCATAACCGACAGCGAGGGAGAACCCCTGATCGGCGCGACAATACTCGTGAAAGGCACGTCGACAGGCACAGCAACCGACATTGACGGTCGTTTCAAACTCAATGCTCCTATCGGGAGTGAACTTCAGATCAGCTATGTCGGCTATCAGAACAAGACAATTAAAGTAGAAAAGGGCAAGCTCAATCTCGGCGATATCATACTCGCCTCAGACTCCCAACTTCTCGATGACGTGGTCGTGATCGGTTACGGCACACAGAAGAAAGGAGACATCACTTCGGCTGTAGCTTCCGTAAAGGCTGAAGACTTCACTCAGGGTGCCATCGGCGATGCCGCCGAACTCATCAAGGGTAAGGTAGCAGGTCTTACAATCGCCAAAGGTACCGGTGACCCTAACGCGGAATCAACAATCCGTATGCGTGGTGTCATCTCACTCAGCGGCGGCTCCACTCCCCTCGTGCTCATCGACGGCGTGGCAGGCAGCCTAAGCGATGTGGCTCCGGAAAGCATCGAATCAATCGACGTTCTGAAAGACGCATCTGCAGCCGCAATCTACGGTACGCGAGGTGCCAACGGCGTCATCATCATAACAACCAAAGCAGGCGTACGCGATCAGAAAACAAATGTCACATATGCAGGCTACGGCTCCTGGGCCTCGCTTGCGAAAAAGCATAAGTTCATGACCGCTGATCAGGTGCGTCAGGGCATGACCAACTATACCGACCGCGGACATGACACAGACTGGCTCGACGCCGTCACACGCACCGCATTCACACACAACCACGACCTGCAGATCTCCGGTGGCAACTCCAAGACCACCTATGCAGGCAACGTATCCTACCGCAAGGCCGAAGGTGTGATTCTCAATACATTCAACGAGGAGATAAAGATGAACTTCGACATCGCGCACTGGTTCTTCAACGACATGCTCCGCGTTCACCTCAACCTTTTGAAGGGTATCCACAAAGACAGCGGGTTCAATGCAGGCACGGCAGTCTACCGCCAGGCCATCATGCGCAACCCGACTGAACCCATCTACGGTGAAGACGGTCTTCCCTACGAGAACCTCGGCATCACCTACTATTACAACCCGGTAGGACTTATCGAGCAGTATGAAGGAGAAGTAAAGAGCGAATGGAGCCGTATGGCGGGCGACCTCACCTTCGAGCCGATCAAGGGATGGCAGACGAAAGTGTTCATCTCCACCGACCGCAGCAACTCACATTCCGCCTCATTCAAGACTTCCGACCATGTAGACCATCAGGTAGACGGCTACAGCGGCGACGCATACCACGGATACGGCTACAGCCAGTCTAACCTTATCGAAATCACATCGAACTACAAGAATACCTTCAACGGAGTACACCGTCTCGACGCCCTCGTAGGCTATAGCTGGCAGGAAAACATGTATGACGGCTTCAGTGCATGGAACGCAGACTTTGGAAACGACTTCTTCAAATACAACAACCTCTACATCGGCTCCCTGCTCAAAGAGGGCAAGGCAACCATGGGCAGCTACAAGAATGACAATAAGCTGATAGGTTTCTTCGGACGTATCAGCTATGGCTATGACAACCGCTATAACGTATTGGTGTCGATCCGCCGCGAGGGAAGCTCAAAGTTCGGCGACAATCACAAATGGGGTAGTTTCCCGTCGTTCTCAGCAGGCTGGAACGTCATGAACGAAGAGTTCTGGCGTCGTCTGCCTGTAGCAGAATGGTGGGATCAGCTCAAAGTTCGTGTAGGCTACGGTGTCACCGGTGTGATTCCTTCCGAATCCTATGCTTCGCTTACAAAATATAACTTCGGCGATTACTTCTTCAACGACGGAGAATGGCAAAAAGGCCTTGAGGTTGCCTCCAACCCTAATCCCGACCTGAAATGGGAAACCTCGGGTGAGCTTAACATCGGTCTTGACTGGGATATGTTTGCAGGACGCTTCGGTGGTACCATCGACTTCTACAACAAGGAAACACGCGACATGCTTTGGTCATATGACGTTCCTGTTCCGCCAAATCTATATTCCACTACCCTTGCCAACGTAGGCAAGATGCGCAACAACGGTATAGAGGTGATGCTCCGAGGCATCCCGGTGCAGACAAGGGATTTCTCATGGGAAACTTCAGCTACCTTCTCCCACAACTCCAACAAACTACTCTCTCTCTCGAACGGCATGTATGAAACTGCCAACCAACACGAGACAGCATGGCTCGGAGAACCGATCTCCCAGTGTACGCACCGTCTTGAGGTAGGAAAATCAGTCGACCGCTATTTCGGCATCAAGTCGGTAGGCGTCAGCGAAAGAGGCCTCTGGCTTGTTGAAGACCCTACAGGCAAATACTGTGGCGAACCTGGTGGCGTGGTAGAGCTTTCAGACGACATGCTGCCTGACTCCGACATGAAGCAGGACCTCGGCAACTCACTCCCGAAATTCTATGTAGGCTGGAACAATACCCTCCGCTACAAGAACTTCGACCTCAACATGCAGTTCACCGGACAGTTCGGATTCAAGATCCTCAACGAGGCCCGCGCCTACTATGAGAACAACTCAGTAAACTACAACCGTTTGCAGTCGGTACTCGAGGCTCCCTACGGTGACCGCGTTCTCGCAGGCAACCAGAAGCAGACCTTCGTAAGCTATTATCTCGAGAACGGCGACTTCTTCAAGATGACCAACCTCACGCTCGGCTACACAGTACCTCTGAAGCAGAACAAGTTCGTAGAGTCAATCCGCGCCTATGTATCATGTGAGAACCTCTTCACACTCACCAAATACAAAGGTCTCGACCCCGAACTCAGTAACTGGGATGCGACCGCTTCCGGTATTGAATGGCGTGACAATTATCCCACCACGCGTTCGTTTACAGTAGGTCTTAACATTAACTTTTAAGTCTTGAGTCTTAAGAGTCGAAAGATCTTTGAAAATCAATATCCAAAAAGAGAAAAAGATGAAACTATATAAAAAAGCTCTGCTCTCGCTTGCCGGAGTGTCAGCTGCCTGCGGGGCAATGACCGGCCTGCAATCATGCACAGACCTCTCTGAGCATCCATATGACATAATCACAAGCGAGAGATACGAATTCACCGACGCCGACCGCGCCGCGATGTTCCTTCCGGTCTACTCTTCACTCCGCGACTTCGTGTGGGGATGGTTCGGCTTCACCGACATATCCGACATGGCATCCGACCTATGGTGTGTGCCTTACCGCATCGGTATCGGATGGGGCGACCTTTACATACCAACCCACAAACATACATTCCACAGTGAGATCGGCTTCTTCGACACAGCATGGGAACGCGCATATGCCGGTGTCAACGCCTGCAACACTCTGCTCCGCGACGAACTGATCTGCGAATCAGATGCATCAGTCAACGAGCTCCGAGGGTATCGCGCACTTTACTATTATTTCCTCTTCGATATGTTCCGCAATATACCTCTCGACAAGGGTGAACTGCACGAAGCCGGATGGCTTCCCGAACAGGCATCTCCACAAGAGACTTGGGACTACATCATCTCAGAGCTTAAAGACATTAAGGGCTCATTCAACGACCACAGCGCACTCGGACGCTTCAATAACGCAACCGTCTGCATGCTGCTCGCTAAAATGTATCTCCAGCACAACTCCTATTTCCCGGAGCAGGCAGATGAAAGCTGGTATAAGCTCTGCATCGATGAAATCGACGAAATAATGGGGATGGGCTACTCTCTGGCATCATCCTATTCAGAAAACTTCGCGTTGAGCATCGCGGCATGTCCGGAAACCATCTTCGCTATTCCCTACGAAGAGGACTATGCAGGAGGCAACTATTACGCCAACCTCTGGATGTGCAACGCCGGACGTGCCACATGGAACCTCGTAAGCTGGGCTACCTCAGGCGGCGGCGCACTCCCGCAGTTTATCGAGACCTACGACGTAGACGACAAACGCTACAAAGACTGCTGGATCTCAGGACCACAGTATGACTCCAAAGGCGATCCAATCTATATCGACGGCGTACAGCTCAACTATACCCATGAACTCCGCTCCATCGACGTGCCCGGCTGCTACGAGCAGGAAGGGGAACGACTCGTGAAATACTACATGCAGGAGAAGTGGGGAACCAGCTACGACGACCAGGTGATCTTCCGCTATGCAGACGCCCTTATGATGAAGGCGGAATGTCTGCTCCGCATCACCGGCAGCTACAAGGGAGACAATGAGAACACTGCTGCCGAACTTGTAACACAGGTGCGCATGCGCAACTTCCCGACAAATCCTGCCAAAGCCATCCGCACAGTAGCCCAGCTACGCGGAGGCAGCTGCTACCAGTACGGTCACCGCGAGAATACAGCCGAAATGGACCAGCCGGACAACTGGATCATTACCAACGAGGGTGGTGCTGATATCGAACTCGGCGGTCTTCTCGACGAACTTGCATGGGAATTCCTCGCTGAAGGCCACCGCCGTCAGGATCTCATCCGCTTCATGATGAGCAACGGCTGCAACGTATGGAACGGCAAGTCCTGGTTCTGCAAGGACGGTATAAGCAATCCGGCCGACCGCCACGCCGACATCTTCCCTATACCCAAGGGAGCGGCTCTTGACGGCAATCCCAAGCTGAAGCAGAATCCGGGATATTCGGATGCAGCTGCGGAGTAACGTTTTACGTTGTGCGTTTTACGTCTTACGATTACATTAAAATATTCAATAAAAGATGAAAAAATCGATATTATATATATTAGGGCTGGCACTTGCGTTCGGAGCCACAAGCTGCAACAGCGATGACCCCAGCGACGCTACGGAGAAGCATGTGTACGCCCAGGGTGAGATGCCTTATCTACGAGCCAATCCTGCCGCCACAAACACAATAGCCCATACTTTCCTCGCCGCAAGAATCGACGAGCCTCTCGTGATCAGCCTCAAGGATTATGCCTCGAGCTTTCACAAGAACCTGAACATGACAGTAGACGAGACCCTCACGGCCCTCGCCAACGGCGAAGTGAAGTTCTACACCATCAACACCAGCCGTCAGCGCTGGAACAGTCTCGATGCTCCCACACTCGGAAGCAACGGTTGGTATTACAACACCGCCAGCATGCCTGTAACCAATGGAGAGGATGCAGTATTCTCCATGGAACTCGACAGCAAGGCCAAGACCGTTACCGTGCATGCGGTCAACGACCCGGCAATCGGTTCGATGGCTACGCTTGACTTCGGCTTCGCCCTCGACAACGGCAAGGATTACGACGACTATGTACGCTTTATGGTAAGCTGTTCAGTCTCAGACCCGAGCACCATCATATTTGACGCCACTATTCCTGCCGGCGGCTATAACGCCTATGGCATCAATCTCAAGGACTATGCGGATGCCATCGAACTCTGTATGGGCATGCAATACGCCGATTTCGTGACTGCTATGGACAACGAAGAAATCGATGTCTACCTCTGCGACGCAGACGGCAACTGGGTACTTAATGACGACGGAACCCATC
>CAMWLX010000018.1 GCA_947175225.1 uncultured Porphyromonadaceae bacterium | reverse complement strand
GTTGTCTTCAAGATGAGGGATGAGAACGATGGCAAACTGTATGCCGTCAAGTGCTTCATCAAGGATCAGGAGGGACGCGATGAAAGTTACCGGAAGATTGCGGATGAATTGGAGACAGTATCCTCTTCCTATATCCTACCATTACGGTATCTGGAGAATGAACTGTTCGTTGACTCTGCACAATGCGACATGGAGGAGTTTCCTATCGTTGTAATGGAATGGGTGGAGGGAGAAACTCTTGATGCCTACCTTAACAGGAATCTCGATGATAAATACGAACTGGAGATGCTGAGTTACCGATTCAATCGTATGGCGGCATGGCTACTCGCCCAACCGTTTGCACATGGAGACCTTAAGCCAGACAATACACTTGTCCGCAAAGATGGTTCTCTTGTATTGGTTGACTATGACGGTATGTTTGTGCCATCAATGAAAGGAGAGAAAGCACGTGAAATAGGAAGTCCAGACTATCGGCACCCAGCCCGTTCCATTGAAGACTTTGATGAGCATATTGATGATTTCTCCATTGCTGTGATTGCTCTTTCATTGAAAGCAATCGCTCTTAATCCTAAACTCAAGGCCACATCATCAGACACGCTTCTTCTCTCTGAAAAAGACTATCAGTCACCAAATGAATCTCAATTGCTTAAAGATATTCAGAAGCTTACATCAGATTCTGAATTATTGATGCTATTAGGTATCTTATATATATCATTAGCAAAAAACAGGCTTGATTCCATATCCTTTAGACTTTTCATTACATCCAAACCGAAACAACCAATTAAATCCAATACCCAAATAATAGAAAGGGAAAAAATAGACACATCATTTACTAATACGGATTTTATTAATGGAATAGTTGATGAATATGGATGTATATACAGTAAAGACGGAAAACGATTACTTCTCTTCAATAATGACCGTTATGTATCAAATTACAGTATAAGACCCGGGACCGTTATTATCTGTGATAATGCTTTTGGGACTTTCGATTCAGATTTAGAGATATATAATATTGGAGATTCTTTATACTCCATCTCCCTTCCAAATTCGATCACAGCTATAGGAAATGACGCCTTCTCTGGATGCCCTAATCTAAGGAAAATTAATCTACCTAATTCAGTTATCTCAATTGGAAATGGAGCTTTTTCCGGATGTAGTTCTCTGCAGGAAATAAAAATTGCAAGTTCCGTTTCTACAATTAGAGATTCTACTTTCAGAGGATGTACTAGCCTGAAATCCATAAATATTCCTAATTCAGTTATAAAAATTGAAAAGGGAGCATTCTTTAATTGCAAATCTTTGAAAAGTATTATCTTGCCGAATTCATTAACACAAATCTTTGACGATGCATTCAAAGGCTGCGAAAATCTAATTAATATAAATCTGCCTGATTCTGTTAAGATTATTGGAGAGAATGCCTTTGCAGGATGTCGTAAATTACAGAACATCAACCTTCCTAAGTCTTTGATTTCCATCGAAGGAAATCCTTTTAATGGTTGTATTAACTTAGAAATTCATATTGCACCAGAAAGTAATTTTAAAATTCGCAATCAATTTCTAATGTCAAAGGAAGGTACACTTATAGCTTGCCTTAACAAAAAAATAATTAGTTTAAACATCCCTAAATATGTAACTTCCATAGCAAATTCAGCATTTATAGATTGTGTCGAATTAGCGACAGTTATTATACCAAAATCTGTAACTTCTATTGGAAACTCTGCATTTTATGGATGTACAAAACTAATAGCCATTAAGATTCCAGAGTCTGTGACTTATTTAGGGAACCAAGTCTTTTATGGATGCTCTTCTTTACAACTTATCCGTCTTCCAGAATCCACAACTTATATTGGAACTTCAGCATTCTTTAGATGTAAAAAACTAAAAGCCATTAGGATTCCTGAATCTGTGACTTTTATTGAAAAATTTATGTTTTTCGGTTGTTCATCTCTACAAGACATAAAAATTTCTAATTCAGTCACTTCAATTGGAGATTCCGCTTTCAGTGAATGTGAAGAATTAACAACGCTTAATCTTCCTAATTCCTTAATCTCAATCGGAGATAGTGCTTTTTATAACTGTAAAACGTTGAAGTATATAAAAATTCCTAATAATGTAAAAAATATAGGGGAAAGTGCATTTTCATATTGCAGTTCTCTTCAATTAATTAAATTACCAGATGTCTTAAACACTATCAAGGATAATACTTTCGCACTTTGTTCGTCACTTAAACAAGTCATTATTCCTGAAAACCTTACCCAAATAGGATATAGAGCCTTTTTTGGTTGTATTGCATTGGAAGCAATTAACATTCCTCAATCCATAGGATCCATTGGAGAAGAAGCTTTTAAACATTGTTCTCTTCTTTACAAGTATAACATCCCTGGTACCAATGATCTTGGAGAAGATGCATATACATGACAGTATAAATCACACATTTAAATTTAACTAGGATCTAAAAAATGATAATAATCGAATCCAAACGAAAGAAAATAGAGAATATTCTCAAGAAATATCCTGAGGCTATTATAGCGGATGTCACGAGCAATGCTAAGGATGGATTGGTAAAACTCAGTCCATTCTACCCTCATGGAGGAATTCCTGTGCCTTTCAGTCATGGAGTAACGGCTGAATGCGTTGAAGGGATATGGCAGGGACTTAAGGTATTCGAGAACGAGGGTATTGACATGGATATGTTCCGGAACAATAGCATGAAGAATATCAAGAGGACTGTCAGGACTCATGGACGAGTATTGGGCCATCAGAAAGGTGTGTATAGTTCAGAAATAATGGATTATGTGACCGCTAAACACCAGATTTATATACCGACTTTCAAGTGGGTGCTGGAAAATAAGGTCGCTCATATAATAGAACGACTCAAAAATGCGTCTATAGATAAGACGATCGTCTTGCTCGATTACAATACATGCTGTGATGTGGACAGTACCACAAAACCGCTTTCGCATGCTTATCTGATCAAGGCGTTTGTTGAGGGACTGTATCCTTACGGACCAAAGAAAGATGTAATAACCACTACTCCAACGCTTCCATTGGAAGACTAAACATTCTGGCCATGGCAAAACGACATAACTACCTTTCATTTAAGGAGCTTCTTGATTACCACAACATCAAGAAACTATATCATTTCACGGATCGAGAAAACCTAAAGTCTATTATTGACAACGGTGGCCTTTACTCATGGGCTGATTGTGAGGCCAAGAACATCAGCATCCCGAAACCGGGAGGTGGTGAACTTTCCAAATCCCTTGACAGACGCGACAATCTCCAGAATTATGTCCGTGTAAGCTTCACTACCGAACATCCTATGATGTATATAGCGATGAACGACGGAAGAATCACCAACCCTGTCATTTTAGAGATTGATCCTGAAGTGATATATGATTCTGAAACCAAGTTTGCAGATCGTAATGCCACACGTAATGGAGCCAATGTAGGCGATTCTTTCGAAGATTTCAAGAAGATACATTTTACTTCTGTCAAGGCCCGAAAGCATTTTGACCTCGAACCTGAAGAGCAGCCTTTCTTTCAAGCGGAAGTGCTTGTGAAGAATTTCATACCTCTTGACAAAATACTGAATATCGGAAACTTCGGCTTCAAGATTCCATCCGCAACGCAACAGATTCAAAGTAAGATTCCATACACCGCACAGATTACCAGATCCACTCCTACAGCTTTTATATTCCTACTTGACCATTCAGTCAGCATGAGAAGAACGACGATACTAAACGGAGAGGAAATGGAAATGTCGGAGGCCGTAGCGAGAATAGTCAATCGACAGATCAATGAACTCGTCTTGCGCTGCATCAAATCGAATGAAGTGAGGCATTACTTTGATATTGCGGTAGTCGGATATGGAGACAGGTCATACAGTACCTGGAACGGAGCTCTTGAAGGACGGGATTTCGTATCTCCAGAAGAACTTCGGGATAATCCGTATAAAAAGATCACCGTTAAGGAAGAGAAGAGGACCCGTAAGGGAACTGTCATTAAAGAAGTTGAGAAAGTGCAGTGGATTGAAGCGAATCATACAGGTTCGTGGACTCATTTTCATACAGCATTTGACCACGCAAAGAGGTTACTAGATAGATGGATGGAGAAGCATCACGATAAGGACTGTTATCCTCCGACAATCATCCACATCACAGATGGGCAATACAACGGAGCGTCAAAGGATGAGGTGCAGCAGAAAGCAAATGAACTGAAATCCATGTTCACGAATGACGGGAATGTGCTTCTCTTCAATATCCATATAACTCCAAATGAGGAACCGGCATTGACTTTCCCGAAATCTAAGGAAGAATTAGGAGAAAGCAGATATGCAAAGGACCTGTTTGATCTGTCGAGTCTATTGCCACTCCGCTATAATGAAGAAATCTGCAAGATCAAGGATACCGATTCTTCTGCACGACATTCCGCTATGGCCGTGAACGCGGATATGTCAATGCTGATAAAGTTAATGGACATAGGAACACCCACCAATATCAGTGCTTCAAAATGATAAAGACACGTTGCATAACATTGGGCAAGTTCGAAAAGAACTCCATAAACGAGGACGCAGTATGTGCCCGAAAAAATCTGATAGCCGTATCCGATGGAGCCGGAGGGGGCGGTCTGTTTGCCGACATATGGTCAAAGTACTTGGTTTCTCATCTTCCACACAAACCAATTACGACAGCAGAACAGTTGGATGAATGGATCGGATTAATTTGGGAGTCTTATTACAATATGGCTGAAAAATCGGCAAAGAAGTTAGGCGGAATGGCTCTGGATAAGTTTTATGATGAGGGTTCTTTCGCAACGCTTGCGGCTGTCTGGTCACAAAATGATAATATCTGCCACTGGATGACTTATGGCGACAGTGTAGTATTTCATTATGACTACGCCACTAAGAAACTAACCCATTCCTTCACATCACTTGCTGACTTCAACAATGCCCCATATCTTATAAACTGCAAGGATGAATTGAACCTTGAAGGTTTCTGGAGTGGTCGATTTCCGCTAAATAAGAATTCGATTGTCTTCGTAACTAGCGATGCCCTCTCCCACTACATCTTGATGATGTATGAATTATCTCGGAAAGAGGAATATGCCTCAGAAATTGAGAGAGCAAGCTCTTCCAACTCAAAGAATATCAATCTCATTGCCAAAGCCCAATCTTTACCTAATATTAGGTTCGAAAAAGAAGTGATCGACAAATTAAGAAAAGCTGTATATGATAAGACGATCTTCCAGAAATGGACTGAATCATTATATAGAAAAGGGCTGTTGGTTTTGGATGATTATTCTTTGGCGGTGATATATGAAACTTAATAATTCAATAAAAAATTATGACATATAGTATTTACAAAGAAGGCAATACATTTATTGACGACAATAGCAATGCACGACTGCCTAAGGATGCTATTAAATGGGGAGAGATAGCTGAAGACTTCTCTAATTGGTATACTTTAAAGACTATCTCGTTTGCTAATCCCTACAAATTCGAGCTCGCAAAATCTTTCACATTTACCTACCATAATGATTCATTTATGCATGAGTCTTTATATATTGTAGTAAAAGACAAGAATAACACTTCTCAAATCGAATATATTACACCCAGACCATTCTGTCCTTCTTTCAGACCTGTTTCAAGACTCGTAGCTAATTTCCTTACAGATCTACAATATTTTGACTCCGCATCTGATGCAAAAGAATATTTTGAGACCTTACGTGCTATTGATTACAATACTCCGGAGGCTCTAATAAAGAAACTTGCTCAGATTGTAAATTTAGTAGAGAAATATGCCGATCACGACAACTTCCCTCATAAGAGTAAAATGATGAATTGGATAGAATGTGCTTTGGAACGTTTTGGGTATTCTATAAAAAATCCAGAACCAGAAGTAATTGAACCAAATCTATCTGAAATTTGCAAAGCTCTTAATGACTTAGGGTATATAGTTCGTAAAAAATAATTGGATAATAGAGAGTTTTTTATTACTTTTGCGTATCAAAATTACATTTCCGGTGGACGGGGCAGGGAAGATGCGATTTTTAACTCGCAAAATTTGCGAGTTATTATTCGCTTTATTATCTTTGCAAAAAATATGAACTGCTTATGTTTTTCCACGAAAGAGAGAATTGGCCCAACTTCCACTGGGATTCCGATGTCATAAATACCCTTCAATTGAAAGCAATGCACCGGTTGGGATATCTTGCCGGACGAATGGCTTCTATCGGTTTTGATAATCAAATCATCGCTACAGTCGAGGCTGTAACGAATGATGTAGTGGCTTCTTCCGAAATCGAAGGTGTACGCCTCAATTCCGATGAGGTGCGAAGTTCCGTAGCAAGAAACCTTGGCGTTCATCTTGAAAAAAACATGGATTCATCCCACTACGTCGAAGGAATTGTGGAGATGATGCTTGATGCGAGCCGAAATTTCTCCACGCCACTGACTGAATACAGGCTATTCAAATGGCACTGCATGCTATTTCCAAATGCTTCAGACATGACCGTCGGGGCATACCGCACTGACGAGATGTCGGTAGTCTCCGGCTCTTTTGGCAGGGAACGTATACATTACCGAGCTCCTTCTCCTGACAGATTGCCCAAGGAAATGGAAACATTCCTGATGTGGCTGAATGATGAAAGCAACGTTCCCGGTATTCTTAAGTCGGCTATAGCCCATCTATGGTTTGTCAGTATTCATCCGTTCGATGACGGTAATGGCCGAATAGGGCGTGCCATATCCGACAGGGTTCTCGCTCCTCTTGATAATGACGACATGCACTTCTATAGTTTCAGTCGTCAGATACTGAAGGATAAACGTCATTTCTATAAAGTGCTGGAGCGTACACAACGAGGAATAGGAGATATAACAGAATGGCTTGAATGGTACTTCGGTGCTTTCATTGAGGCAGTGGAAGACAGCAGTTCAGTTCTTTCGCGCGTACTTAGAAAGGCTACTTTCTGGAACTCACATTCACAGGCATCGATATCAAACCGCCAGAGAATGGTGCTCAATAAATATCTTGATGGATATGAGGCGAAACTTACAGCGAAAAATTGGGAAAAGATCACAGGAGTTTCAAAGGATACCGCATTGCGTGATATCGACTCCTTGGTAAAACAAGGTATTCTCATCCCTACGCCAGGTAGGGTTAGGGATATTCCATATTCTATTGACATCACTGGAAAAAAAGCCACCGAAAATGAATCTCCATTCAAAGACATCACAATCGAGACAGAGGGCCTTTACCACTACATCACTGCAAACTATGGGTCTACCTCACTACGGGACCGAATCGGAGAAATCGACCATGCACGTTTGGAGAACCGAGAAATCACTCTGACTGATCTTGCATACAAGCACTTCGCCTATATACTTGATTAGACCTCCGATACAGTAGAGTGCGCTTACTACATTCTCTGTCATTTGTAGAAATTACTCTCCACTCTTGAAATGTAACTTTATGATTCAACTATAGTTAAAAGGTATGGTTAGCTTTCCGACAGCATATATAGGAATGATGTCGATAAGGCGTAGCCCTTCTGAATCCTCATATCTCAGTTGACCGAAATTCTCCAGAGAAGTCCTTATTCCAACCGTCAAATGCTTTTTCTGCATGAAGAGACGGAGGCTTTTCATCTTTCCGCTGGTTCCGGACTTCACTTCTATCGGCAGCACTTTCATATCGTAAGGTATTACATAATCCACTTCCGATGTAGCTCCGTTTGAAAGGTTCTCCCAATAATATAATTCATATCTATGACGGAAATCGGCAGCTTTGACCAGTTCCCATCCTACCGAGAGTTCAGCCAATATATCATTTCTTTACAGAGATAAGGATTGTGATGCAAAATTAAGTATAAATACTTGAATTTACAAATAATTATAATAATATTTCAAAAAAATCAAGAGGAATAACTGATACTTTTTCCGGAAAAATCAAGAGGAATAATCGAGCTTACGTAATGGGCAGGCTTTAAGCATGATCAGATTGGATGGGTCGTTTCACCTTCGACAAACCGGCTGACGCATACTTCGGAAGGCGTGGGGAGGAATACAATTTGGAGGGGCGGAAATAAAAATGATGAAATTTTTCCGATCTTCTGTTTACTTTCGGGGGGCTTTTGGTATATTTAATCATCAACGATAAACGATCAACCATGAACGATCATTATTTGCTTCGCGTCACGGTTGTGATCGGAACAAGCGAAACTTAAACCATTAAATTAATAAATTATGAAGATCTTTGATATTTTCAAGAATGGCACTCAGCCTATCGAGGGAAGCGCTTACGCAAAGGCCATGCCACAGGCTGATAATACTGGAAACAACATGGCTGCAGACACAAATCAAGCAGTTGATGAGAAGCGGACAAACGATGACAAGATAAAGGTGCATAATCTTATCATCCTTGATGAGAGCGGATCTATGCAGGCCATCTACCATCCGGCTTTGACGGGTGTCAATGAGACGCTTCAGACTATCCGTGGAGCTCAGAAAGAGCATCCTGATCAGGAGCATTTCGTGACTCTCGTAACATTTGACACAAGCCACTACCACAAGATATATCACAATACCCCCGCAGGGCACGCCATCGACATATCCGGAGAACAATACAGTCCATGCGGGGGAACTCCCCTTTACGATGCTATGGGAAGAGCTATCAATGAATTGCAAACCAAGGTAGCGAAAGGAGATGTCGTGTTGGTGACGGTGATCACCGACGGATATGAGAACGCTTCGCGAAAATACAATAGCCAAGCTATCAAAAGCCTTGTAGAAGAAATGAGGAAGTCCGGATGGGTGTTCACATACATCGGAGCGAATCAGGATGTGGAGGCCGTGGCTGAGTCAATGTCGATAAAAAACAGGATGGCTTTCTCAGCAGATTTTGCAGGGACAACGGCAATGTTTGAGAAAGAAAACATGTCGCGAAAGAGATTCTTCGGAAAGATCCAGAAAGGTGTCATGAGATCTGAGCTCGAGGATGGTTACTTCGAGTCTGAGGATGAATTTCCACCATATTGAGAAACGATAATCCGGAGTTATGCCGTGATGGCAGAATTCCGGTTAAAATATTTGATATGTATACTTGGTTTTATCTCTGATTTATTATAATTTTGCATCAGCTCGCAAATATATAATAATGAATCGGACTTTATTAATAATCGTAGTAATATTTTCCCTGTTTTCCACAATATCTGCAGAGAACAGGGCTCTTCTTGTTGGTATAGGAAAGTATGACACCCGAAAAACCGGATGGTCAGTAATACATGGAGACAACGATGTGGATATGCTTACCAAATACCTGATAAACAGCGGATATAAGGAGACTAATATAAAATGCCTTAAAAACGGACAGGCAACCAAAGCAGCAATTGTCAACGCACTGAAGGAACTTGCGATGCAGTGTCGTCAGGGAGACAAGGTAATTTTCCATTTCTCGGGACATGGTCAACCTATATCAGACCTCAACGGAGATGAGAAGAAAAAGCCTTTTGACGAGGCTATCGTGCCATACGACGCCTACAGGACAAGACGATATAAAATCGGCAACAATTACTATAACGGAGAAAATCATCTGATTGACGATGAACTCAACCATCTTATTAATAATATAAAGAAAAAAATTGGAAAGAAGGGTTATCTACTCGTATCTTTTGATGCATGCTATAGCGAAGGGATGGAAATGGCAAAGTCTATGATCAATCATAATGACGTTAAGAAAATCGGTCCGATTCGAGGTACAGCTGATATCTTGAGAATAAGCCGTGACAGTAAGGTTGCAAGAATTCCCAGACCCAAGATGTTTTCAGATGGAGCGAAGATGGCAGTTGTCAGTGCTTGCCGTGACTATGAAAGGAACTACGAATACCATGAATCGGGTACAAATAGACTTTACGGATCGCTTTCTTATTGCCTAATGAAATTAATTGAGACCGGCCTGAGTATGAATAAATGGGAGAATTTCTTCAAAGAAGAAAAATACAAGGATTGGGATATTTTCATGTCGGAACAGCACCCGACAATAACAATCTACGAATAGGAGTTTTATGAGATTCAGAAGGTTTAAGAGGTTGATGAAGTTTAATTTGGGAGCAATTTTCATCTTCATGATAATTGTGAGCCTGCCTTCTTCGTCAAAAGGTGCGAATCCTGTATTCGACCGAATCAGACCTATAGCAGCCGCTGCAGCTGACGCACTACATGAGGGCGACAGCCTAAAAGCTCTATCTTTATTTACAGAAGCACTTGTGAGGGGACAAGAATGGCCTGAGACTTCTGATGAACACATACTGATGTCGGAAATAATCGGAAACATCATCCCGCTTAGGATGATGCTTAAAAATGAAAACATCCAACGGCTGACACTCGAACTAATGATAAGGCCGGGAATGGAAGCTGTCTATAGGAAGGATAATACATTTGGCGGAAGGCCGGAAAAATTACCTTCACTTGACGCTTCAGATTCAATCCTGACCGGAGACTCAATCGCCGAAAGGCTGCGCAACACAATCGACCTTATGGCTGCCGACAAGCTAAAGGAATGTGAGAAGACCCTTATCTCACTATATGATCTCACATGGAAAAGAGATCAGAACATTGAATGGCGACACGCGGTAGCAAACAAATTGGGGCTTCTCTATATAAAGCTTGGAACCACCAATCAGGCCATTGACATTTTGAGGGCCAACAAGCTTGACATGGACAAGAAACAGGAAATCAACGTAGAGTATACTGAAACCCTTGCATATCTTGCGATGGCATTAAAGCAAGATGACACAAAAGTCATATGGAAATGCTATCTGGAGACAGCCAATGAGTTGGCTAATCTGAAAAAACTTGATATCCAGCCAATCTTAGATGACCTTGCCCGAGTATTCCCATTGAAAGAGAAACAACCTACAACCGGAAAACAAATAGAACGATTCATCCGAGAAAACGACAGCAACCTATCTTTCCTGACTGAATCGCAACGAGAGAAACGGTGGGAAAAGATAAAGAGTCAGTGGAGCGACCTTAAATATGCATTATTGGATCCTACCGGAAATGTCAAGGATATTGATGCATGTTTAAATGCATTCCAATATGAGAAGCAAATAATGCTGCGCTCGGCTGCAAAGACGATGGAAGTCTTGAAGGAATCAGGCGATGAAGAAGCCATTGCTTTGACAGACAGTCTAATCAGGATACGTCAAAGACTTGCGCAGTCATTGTCGTACAATGAGGATAGTATCAAGGCAGAATATGAGAGATGCCAGAAAGAGCTGTTGCATCATCATGTAATGAACGGTTTTGAAGACCATTTATACAGAATGCTGACAGCCGAAGGCATTGCCGACAGGCTCGACAGTAATGAGACATTCGTGGATTTCGGCACTCTTGAGACAGATGAAGGCGACAGATATTACGCCATTTTTATTTCACCAAATGTTCCCCATGGTAAAATCATCCCTCTCTGTACATCAGAGGAACTGGACAGTTTCATGACATCCACACATGATGAAAAGGCTCGCAGGATGGTTGAAAAAAGATATGGGAATGAATTTCTCTTCGAGTATTTATGGAAACCTATCATATCCGAAGTCATGCCGGATGAAAGGATATATTATTGCCCCACAGGTATTTTGGGTCTGATAATGCCTGAGGCAATAAGCAGAGGCGGCAGATATCTCGGTGAAGATTTCGAATTTCACATTCTTTCCTCTGCTGACGACATCGACAATGCTCACGCTGAAACAAAATATATCCCATATAAACTATTTTCTTTCTGCGCAATAGACTATTACTGCGAGCGACTTGCACTCATAGCCAACGCTCAGATGTATGGGGCAGACAAAAAAATAATACTCCCAAGCCTTGAGCGTGATTCAGATACTCGATTCGCATTCTCCGACCCTGATGCAATACCCCCTCTTCACAATCCGGAAGATTTCGACTGGCTACAAAAGCTTTGCGAGCGACACGCTGTGCCCGTTATGGTGCCTACCGGATTCAACGCAAGCGAACATGCGCTGAAATTCCTCTCCGGACGCGACATTGGAATCCTCAATATCGTGACTCATGCCTTCAGTCTGCCAAAAAGTATAGGACCTCTTGATAAACCATATTTCGGCGTTTGCCACGCTAAAACCCGACTCAACGAGAATCTCAACAGTGAAGTCTTTCCGCTATATAGGACTGGAATAATGCTGAGTGGAGCAGAAAGAGCCTGGTGTCATCGTAACGTCATTTCAGATATTGAAGATGGAATTGTGAACGGGGCTGAATTGGCTGCCCTTGACCTCCATGGAGTGGATCTGCTAACACTGATGGCATGCGACACCGGCAACGGAGACATTGACCCGGAAGAAGGAATCTTAGGATTGCGCCGAGCTTTGAAACTTGCAGGATGCAAGACAATTGTGACCACTGCATGGAATCTTGACAAGGAGGCAGGAGATGCTTATTTGCAGGAATTCTATACAAATCTTCTTGAAGGGAGCGGCATACAGGCTGCTCACCGGAAGGCACAACTTGAATTGATGAAGCGTTTCGACAATCCTTATTATTGGGCGGTGTTTCAGCTCATTGACTGAAAACATAAATGAAATCAATACGATGATGACTTACGAGCGGTGCATACCTGCCAAGAGGGTCTTCAGTCTACAAATTTTTACAGATATATGACTCACACTTTCAGTTTTTTTATTATATTTGCAGCCTAAAAGTTCATCTAAATGGCAAGTGATTATAACGAGATAGTACACCGTAATTTTGAGGAGATGAAGACTCCCTTCATCAATTTCCTGAGAAGAAATTTCAAAATTGATTACGATGATATAATGGATATTTATGTCAACGTGTGGATCGATGTGCGCGACAATATCCGGAACGGAAAGACAGAGAGAGTGAAAAGCTGGAGATCTTATATCTTCAACTTAGGATGGAGGCAGGCATGCAAATTCGCTACCAGAACACGTCATATCCCCTCCTTCGACGATGAAAACTTTGACAGCGATGAGTTAGAAAGTGAATACCTCAAGGAAAAGGAGGCAGAAAAATCCATCTACAATGATCCGGAATTAAAAAAAGTGCTGGCTTCTGAGCTCAGCTATATTCCCGATCCTTGCAACAAGATCCTTAAAATGTATTATTTCGACAAGTTCTCGATGAAGGAAATAGCAGACTCTCTGAACTATAGCGACGCGAGAAGCGCGAACGTAGTCAGAAACCGATGCAGAGATAAAATAAAAGAAAGAGTGTTGAACGCAGTCCGCCGGCTCGGCATACTGGATTAAATCATAAGAATCATGAAAGAGAAAGATTTAGAAAAGTGCCTCAACAATCTTGTAATTAAAGGATTGATTCAGGAAGCCGAACAGGACAACGCAGAATTTGAAGTGGCTATGCGCGAGATGAGCGATGAGGATTTCCTCGCTCTGATTTATGACACTGTTGAAGACCATTCAAGAGCAGCTATATCTCTGGAAAAAGATATCGTTTTAGCCAATAAAAAATCTGTTGAAATGTCGTCAAACATTGCTTTTGGTATGTCTGGGGTATTCGAAGACAATGCAGCCGATGAATGGGACGACTTTGATTTGCCAGAAGCAACAAGCGTGCCAAAGAAGTCGGAAATGCCACAGAAAGGCTGGAAGGTATGGGTTGCCGCCCTCGCATCTGTAGCCGCCGTTCTGCTAATTGTGTTCATACCGGCATATCGGGAAATGGATGCGCGGCTCTGCGGGAGCGCCCTTCTTGTAAGCGAGGCGTATATGCCTACCTCCAGGGGTACCGATATATCTTCTATGAAGAACGACGAAGTCGAAGCCATGCTTCCGAAGCTTGAAAAACAATATTCCATATCTGTCAGACAGGAAAAGAGAACAGAGGGGATAGCCGGAGAGCAAGCCATTGAAAAAGACGATCTCTCATATTATATTGAACGCGTCGCTCCCCGGGATGCAGGCATGGAGCTTGTGCAGGCTTACCTGAAGCTCAACCAAAAGGATAAAGCCATAGAAATTCTCCGTGAACTTGCCGAAAGTGATGAAGACCCTGATTTCAGGGAATATTGCCGGAAAATGCTGGAAATTCTTGAGTGATATGTTTACTTTATCCGCCATCCGGTATTAGTTAACATAACTAAAATATACATTCTCATGATACCAGGACCAGCAAATGTAATCAGTTGCCCCTATTGCGAGGGGAAAAAAGAACTAATGAGCCTCGTGAGCGGAAACACATTCGGAGGAACAGTTTGGAGCGACACTCGTCGTCATTATCCAATGCTGCCGGAAGTATCTCCAATCCAGAAGTGTCCTCACTGCGGAAAATATTATTTCGTCGAGCAAGCCAAAAGTGAATATGCAGCAGATGATGATACTGGATTAAGAAGTTTTGGAGAACTCGGAACTCTGAATTATTCAGAACTTAAGGAGGCAAAGGAGCAGATGCAACATCTCACTCTTACCAAAATGCAAAGATGGATAATAAACCATCAACTTTTTATGGCTTACAACGATGAGTTTCGACGCAATCAGGATAACGAAAGCCCCGTACCAACAAAAGAAGATGCCGAAATCTTTGAAGGTACTGTGCAGGAACTTCTCGAGGGCATTGACTCTTCAGAAGACTACAACCTTTTCCATACGGAATTGCTTAGGGAAACCGGAATGTTTGGGGAGGCGATGGAGATTCTCAAACAGAATAGGGCAGCCGACGACAGATGGGTAGTGGAAGCTATGATGAAACACATAATCAATAGGGACACCCAACCGTTTTTACTTATTAAGAACGGTAATCGGGTTGATTTGGAGCATTAACCTTTAAATACGAATATTATGTACGCAAACAACAACAATCAGTTTACCCCTGCCATTATCAAGAAGGCTTTGTGGGGTGTCGGAGCTATCGTCTTCGTTATTGTGGCTATGGCGTTTATACGCCCATGGTATAATGTCTGGAGTCAGGAGATGGAAGGTAAAGCTGAGTTCGCCAAGGCTGAACAGAACCGCAAGATCAAGATTGAGGAGGCTAAGGCTAATCTTGAGGCTGAGAAACTGAATGCCCAGGCAGAAATAGAAAGAGCCAAGGGAGCGGCTGAGGCCATCCGCATAGAGAATGGCAGCATTACGCCTACCTATATCCAGTATCTTTGGGTGCGCCAGCAGTCAGACCTTAATAACAAGACCGTGATATATGTGCCGACGGAGACCAACCTTCCTATATTGGAAGCGCCAAGGATGCTGATGGACAAGTGAGTTTTGCGTAGTGCGTGGTACGTGGTACGATATTTGAATCGGATAATATTTGGCTGTGTCGGGAAAAATTTGTAAATTTGCATCCGGAAACAGAGACCATCAACATTACCAACTATAAAAATCATGCGAAAGGAGGTTGTAGACGACTGAAAAAATAGAAAAGATTCAATTTTTTAGCCGAAAAATTTTGTCAGGTTGCAGATTATGAGTAATTTTGCAACCGCAAAAGGAATATGCACTTATGGTGTGATTCCAATTACAACCAAGAAACTAAACATAAACCAATAAAACAAGAAAACAAAAGCATGATTATCGTACCCGTAAAAGAAGGCGAGAACATCGAGAAAGCCCTCAAGAAATTCAAGCGCAAATTTGAGCGCACAGGAATCGTCAAAGAACTCCGCAGCCGTCAGGCATTCGAAAAGCCATCAGTGACCAACCGCAAGAAAATGATCAAGGCTATCTACGTGCAGCATCTGCGTCAGAACGAGGAGTAATCGACCTGCCTACACTACGATACAAATACAGAAGAGGGCTGCTTCTTTAGGAAGCAGCCCTCTTTAATAATGGGCGATGTTGCATGATTAATCATGATTATTCATGGCTAAGCATGGTAAAACATGGATAATCATGGGCAATCATGAGTTATCATGAATTATTTTTAACTGTCGATGTAATGATTAGCGATTTTTTGAAATATCTTGAGCTGGAGCTCAATCGTAGCAAACTGACTGCCGATGCTTACGGCCGAGACCTGCGCGAATTTGCCGAATTTCTCGGCAAAGATGATGATATGTCGGATGCTGAGACTGTCACTACTACTGATATACGCGCCTGGATCGCTGACATGGCTCGCAATGGGCTGTCGCCGCGAAGCCTTCGGCGCAAGACTCAAGCCACAAGGGCTTTTTTCAGATGGATACAGAAACAGGGTATCATTTCCTCGAATCCTGCTGCGGAAGTTCAACTTGCAAAAATCGGAAGGAAATTGCCTGAATTTGTGAGAGCACAAGAGATGGAGCAACTTCTCGAAAATCCTATTCTTGGAGGAGACCCGGCTCTCAATATTCGCAATAAGCTCATCATCAATATTCTCTATTCTTGCGGCATACGAAGAGATGAACTTGCAAAAATCACCGACGCGGACATAGATTTCCATCAAAAGGAGATAAGAGTGCATGGAAAACGCGACAAAACACGCATCATTCCGGTTGCTGACCAACTTCTCAATGAAATAAAGGAATGGCAAACAGTGCGCGACTCGCTCTATTCGTTCCCCTCCCCCGCTCCTCTGATTTGCTCAAAAAGAGGGAAGCTTACCGGAAGGGCAATATATGATATAGTACATAAGCTTCTTCTCGGGACCGGCGCTACACATAAAAGCCCTCACTCCCTGCGCCATACATTCGCCACTTCACTTCTCAACAATGGGGCAGAAATAAACTCTGTGAAAGAACTGTTAGGACACTCATCTCTACAGTCTACACAGATTTACACCCACCTTACTTTTTCCGACATACGCAAGGCTTATGACGAAGCTCACCCAAGAAGCAAACACTAATACCTCATAGATAGTAAGACGCTCAATTATTGCAATTAAGGATATGCGAAGAGGATATTTTGCATCTTTTAATATTTTTTAACACAATCAGACAATCTGATTGTGAATTTTTATTTAATTTTGCATTTACTAACATCACAGGCTGAGTCAATGGCAAAAGCGTGAGGTGTAAGATGCCTGTCAAAAGCCTATAACATAACAAATTATTAAGCAATTACATAAATTAACATATTAACCTAAACTATCATCATTATTCTAATGAAGAACTCGATCAAATCTTGCATTCTGTTGGGTTCACTCGGTTTGGCAGCCGCATCGTGCGGTCCGGATTGGGGAAAAATGGATCCACCAGCAGGGAATCAGATCTATCCTTCTCTTCAAAATGTAGGCAGCTACAATTTTGATGAAGAACTTGATCCCCTCTTAGTCGAGCTTGCCTCCCATTCAGGGGGGACACCCGCAACAGTAGCGGTCGACGACTCCGTGCAGTCTCCCATTCTTGACATCAGTCAAGGGACTTATGCACGGCTTGCCAACCCTCTTTCTGCCGTTGTCTGCCAGACATCTGCATCTGTATCATTATGGTATAAGCAGGTATCGGACCAGGCACTTGAAGAAGGAGTCGTAGCTCCTCTCAATGCGACAAGCTCTATGCTGCATTGGGAAAATGAAGGAAGCACACTCGATCTTACAGCCAATGGCAGCCTTAAATTTAAGAGTGGAGCCGAGACAGTCACCATCGACCCAGAAACAGCTCTCAATGACTTCATCAAATCCGACAAATGGCAATTCATCACTTATGTAGTGATGAAAAATGGCTATAAGATGTATGTAGGAGGCGAAGAAATGCCGATTGCAGTTCCGGAAGGTACAGACCTTTCAGAGGCTGTCGCGCTTATGAATCATGCAGAAAGCGTAGTGCTTAATTCAGACGGCGATCAGCACATGCTTGTCGACGATGTCACTTTCTTCCGCAACTCTGCAACTGAAAAAGAGGCTAAACAGCCTAAGAAAGGAAAAATCGGTCAGACAGCAGGTCCGGGCGTCACAGTCGGCGAACCTCTACCCGATCCGGTATTCTTCTACAACTTCGAGCGCGGCACAGGCGACGCAACGATAGTCGGAGGAGGAGAAATTGTAGATGCCGGCGGCAACTTCGGCAAAGTATTCCAGAATGCCAAGGGCGGCATGCGCCAGAACTATCTGCAGCTTCCTGACGACGTATTCGTGAAGGCCGGCGGCAATGAAGAAATCACCATATCACTTTGGGTCAACGCCAAGAATGCAGGCGAATCCGGCGAATATGGATGGTGTCCAATGTTTACAGCCTACGACAGCAATGTTGCCGGAACGGGCTGCCCGATGTTTGCATGCCAATATAGAGGCACAGTGCAGGTGAACTGCAACGGCAATGACAATGCAGGCGATGCATGGTGCGACTATACTGACGAGCAACATGACCAAGGACATGCTACACTTTATCATTTTGATAATGACTGGCTCGCAGACAAGGATTGGCATTTCTACACAGCTGTAATAACCAAGACTACTGCTGCGGTCTACTTCGATGGAGAACTTGCCAACTCCTGGACCATCGATGGAGTTAATCGAGGCGGACGTTGTGAAATCTTCGGAGATTCTCGCTTCGACCTCTTCTGTGTCGGCGGTATGCAGGCTTGGAACTGGGGCGATCCCGACCCGGCATTCATGTTTGATGACGTAGCAATCTACGACCACGCTCTAAGCAAGGAACAGATCCAGACACTCATCAACCTGAAAGAAAATGTGCCTTCTCCTATATATACATATAACTTTGAGAACGGCACAGGCGATGCTCAGATCGTAGGCGCAGGAACAATTGAGAATGCAGGCGGCAACTGGGGCAAGGTATTCCAGAACGCTAAGGGCGGCATGCGCCAGAACTATCTGCAACTTCCTGACGACGTATTCGTTCAGGCCGGAGGCAACGATGAAATCACCATCTCCCTCTGGGTGAATGCGAAGAATGCCGGCGAATCAGGAGAATATGGATGGTGTCCGATGTTTACAGCCTACGACGGGAATGTAGCCGGAACCGGCTGCCCGATGTTTGCATGCCAATATAGAGGCACAGTACAGGTGAACTGCAACGGCAATGACAATGCAGGCGATGCATGGTGCGACTATACTGACGAGCAACATGACCAAGGACATGCTACACTTTATCATTTTGATAATGACTGGCTCGCAGACAAGGATTGGCATTTCTACACAGCTGTAATCACCAAGACGACAGCAGCAGTCTACTTCGACGGCGAGCTTGCCAACTCCTGGACTATTGATGGAGTTAGTCGCGGCGGACGATGCGAGATGTTTGGCGATTCCCGCTTCAACCTCTTCTGCGTAGGCGGCATGCAAGCTTGGAACTGGGGAGACCCCGACCCGGCATTCATGTTCAACAACGTCGAGATCTACAACAAGGCTTTGACTCCAGAGCAGATAAAGACTCTAATCGGCCTTAAACAATAACACTAACCATCAAACCATTCCTGCCGCAGGCAGACTGCGGCAGGAATGGAAATAACATCATCAAATAAAAATGAATCAATATCGCAGACAAACGGCTGCCGGATCGAGCAAAAAGCTTCATCTGATTCTTGCGGCGCTGCTGGCGATCCTATTCCCGCTGCAAGTCTTCGCGCAGCGAGGCCAGGTCACCGGCACGGTGAAAGACAACACCGGAGAACCGCTGATCGGCGCCACAATTATTGAAAAAGGGACCGCCA
>CAMWLX010000017.1 GCA_947175225.1 uncultured Porphyromonadaceae bacterium | reverse complement strand
TCCGCTCGAAAACCTGACGAAATATTAATAAAAAAATAAGTTTAAACAACTTCTAAGCAATCATTCCTTACGCAGACAAAAGAAACATGAAAAAAGACATTATGAGATCAAATGCAAGGTATCTGGAATTTATCTTTCCTTGGGATGAGGATCTCTGCAGCTTTCAACCTGATTTTGACTTGGAGAGCGATGATATCCTTTATTAGGCAGATATGTGACGATGCGCGACCTTGAGGACAATCTCAATGTCACACGTCTTCAAAAGATTAATTCCGCAGCAGCCGACCGTATCAACCGCTATCTGAAGGCACTACGCTTCTTAAATGGGGAAATTTGAGCTGCCAGCTAAAGAAAAAAGGCTGCGCCGACTAAAAAAAACTCTGTTTTTCATGATTATTGCAAAGTAATATTTTGAGATGTCTTATTTTATTGGTAACTTTGCAGGTGAAGGAATCTAAATATATCATCAACCTCTGAGTATACTCCATGAATAAGAAAAGAAAGAACCCATTTGCCGGGAAAACCAACCATACAAGAACCAATACAAAAAATCCGGAGCACATGTCGATGGCGGAGGTGTCCGAAGAGTTAAGAGCTATGGAGAAGGCTCTTGGCAAAGAGAAATTTAGCCGTCTGTTTGAAGAAGCCATCCAAAGCTTTGAAAATTCAGAGTATAATGAAGATGGGTTTCTTGATGAAGAGGATTATGATGACGAGGATGACTTCTCCGATTTCGATATGGTGACTCCTGGCGAGTGGAGCCGGACTCATCCAGCAAACATCGTTTGTGGATCAGATAAGTATTATTCAGAACTTGCAAATGAGATATGCGACCTGATTCTCGATTTCAAGATACCGATGAAAGATCCATATACATTCGCGCGTGAACTCGGACGAGTTCTTGCCGCATATCTGGAAGATATCGTCAGCGAGACCAAGGTATTCAGTGCCATGCGTCGCGTTTGCTTGCAGCGGTATGGCTACCGACTCCCCTTCTACGACTGCAACCACGCAGACTATATGCCCGACCACATAAATGAAGAGGATATTCGTTTCCTCATTTGGATGACAGCCTGCCGAATCGGCAAGGATAATGATGTGACATATTCTCCACTTGCCACAGGATGGGCATTATTGTCAGCCCGGATGTTTGATGAACTCGATTGCAGATATGAAGAGGCACCGGAAGCCCTGCGCGTGACCGACTGGATTCGTCGCTCTTTCCGAAAGGAAGACTATATAGAAATAAGAGAAATTGCAACTTGGCTCGTTTTCCGAAACCCGCTCAGCTATTTTCCAGGTTATTTAGATTCACTTATGAGCGAAGCGGGAAAGGCTTATATGGACGAGTCTGTCGGTATCAAAGATCTTGACCAATTCACTTATGGATTAGTAGCTGCCGAGGCCTGGCAACGATCAATGAGTGCCATGGGCTGCCCTTCCAGGACATTGACAGCTGCCTTGTCGGCTGAATTCGGATATGATGCCCTTGCTGCCGATATAGAAGCAATAGAAGTGCTTCCCCTGCAGATATATGCAATAAGTCAGGATAAGAAAAGCCGTAAGATTTTCTTCGAAACTTCCGGACATGAAAGACTGGAGGTGCAGCGGGATTCATTCGCAAAAGGGTTCAGGCCTGATATGATCCAGTATGCAAAATGCAACCTCATTAAATACAAGGGGAAGTATCTTCTGAACGGACTGCTGGCGGGGGATCCGTCATTAAAGGCGGAGTGGGAAAATCAGCACTCCCACCTTACCTACGAACAGCAAAGAGAGCAGACCCGGGAATGGATCGGGATGCTCGATGGGAAACAGGTAGTCTGTATAACCCAGATGGAATCATTCCTTAAAAAGATCGATTTGCCAACTAAAATAGGAGGACAGTATCCGGATGCAAAAAACTTCATAGTCCTTATCAGCCGGGAATTAGGGATAGCTATATTGCCGGATATGGGCTATGCATTTGATCTTCCCGGCAACCGTTTCTATCGTAAACGGCCAGCCGCAAAAGACTCGTTTAACGATCTCGTCTTCCACAATGCAATGCCACAAGATGTGGCTGTGTATATTCAGGAGCATAACCTGCTGCCTGAGGCATGTATCGGGGCCTCACAAGGAAAGGAAACAGGGCGCAAGATAGTGCAGGACTACATTGCATTCTGGATTGGCTTCTACCGCAGGCTCCCGGCCTATGGCGACTCTCCTATTTTCAATCTTGACGCCGCTAAAGAATAGGAATGTGACTAAATAAGATTTTCGCAAAAGAAAAGGCTGACATCATCGAGAAAGCAGTTATAGTAATTTGGTAAATTCAAAATCTTCAATAACCTCATTAAGCCGAAATTCTCGCTCAACTTAAGACACTTAAATTCAATGGATAATATTCAATTTCAACTATACAATCTTCCGGATGGAAACGGTAGTGTACAGGTCTATGTGGAAGGTGAGACCATTTGGCTCACCCAAAAGGCTATGGCTCAGCTCTTCGATGTCGATCGCACGGTCATTACCAAACATTTGAGGAATATCTTTGAAAGTGGTGAACTACAAGAAGATTCAGTATGTGCAAAATTTGCACATACTGCCGCTGACGGTAAGAATTACAAGACCTCCTTCTACAATCTCGATGCCATAATCAGTGTAGGTTATCGTGTCAATAGCCAAAAGGCTACTCGCTTTCGGCAATGGGCCACAAGAATTTTGAATGAATTCATCCGAAAGGGATTCGTTTTGGATGATGACCGTCTGAAGCAAGGCAATGCTGTCTTTGGTCAGGACTATTTCCGCGAACTTCTTGAGCGAGTTCGCTCCATCCGAGCAAGCGAACGACGTATCTGGCAGCAGATTACTGATATTTATGCCGAATGTAGTGTTGACTACGACCGGCTGGCTCCTACAACAAAGGATTTCTACGCTATGGTGCAGAATCGGTTCCACTATGCAATTACAGGCCATACGGCTGCGGAAATCATACATGAAAGTGCCGACCATACTAAACCCAATATGGGTCTGACTACATGGAAGCATGCGCCTGATGGCAGAATCTTGAAGTCCGATGTATCCATAGCAAAGAATTATCTGTCTGGAAAGGAGATTCGTTCGCTCGAACGCACCGTAACATCATATTTCGACTATATAGAAAGTCAGATAGAACGAGGTAACGTATTCAATATGGAGCAGTTTGCCGCAAGCATCAATAAATTTCTGACATTCAATGACTATAAGATTCTGCCCAATAAAGGATCTGTATCTGCTAAAGATGCTAAAGAAAAAGCCGAAGCTGAATACGACCTTTTCAATCCAACCCAACGCATAGACTCCGACTTTGATAAGGAAATTAGAGGTATGTTTGATAATTAATCCAGAATTATGACTGACATTCATAAAAACATATTTTCAGAAGAGGAAAATCTTCTTCATGAGATACAAGACCAATGTTCCCATTTCGCAGATGAGTTGATAACACTTGTAGCCAAGCGTATCATGCGCATCATAAACTCTTGGCCTGTCTTCTTGCTCCCTAATGCTGACGATTATCCCAATACATTCAATACGTTCGATATTCTGTCATGTGAATATCAGTCTAAAAGTTGGGAGGAGATCAGCCCTTTTCTCGAAGATGCCATAGAAAGGTCTATCGCATCTGCCTACGATTCATTGAATCAAAAAGAAAAGTTCTTCATCGAATACAGTGAATGTTTCTATAATACGAGAGTTCTTGAATCCTCAGAAATCAACAAAATCCTACGTTCTCGATTCATCGAATTACTCAATGAACACTGGTCTAACTCTAAGAAAATCCAAAAATTCCAAGAAAAGAGAACATGGTAAAACTAAAGATTTATTTCTCATAAAACTACTGCCAGCCAAGAGAATCTGGATAAATATGTCATTCTTTTTAATTTCAAATTTAGAAAAATTCGTCTGCTCAATTATCCCCATTAAGAAAGTTTTACTAAATTTGCAGAATCATAAAAATTTAGGCTACAAGCAAGATAATAAGGAGGGAAATATGAACAAAGAGGATTCCACCAATAAAAAAGAACGAATGGGTATTTTGAATGAAGTGCTTGAATATGGAGATAATATAATATCTCAGGTGCCGGCATTCAGGAAATTCTCTGTGGCATGCATGGATCATATTGGTGAAAAAAGCCTTCCTTATATTAAGTCAGCTTACGAAGCAATCAGATATTTGGTTCCTAAGTATATATCTGACAATATGGATAGCCCTGAATATGTAAATAGTACGTCATTGAATCTGAAAATAAACGACCACGCAATTTATTCGACTATCAATAAACTTTTCATTCTCAGATTCGGATCTCCTCTTCCTGAAAGGAATGCAGTAAAAATGTATGTGGTGAATAAAAGCTTGAAACTTGTATACGGATAGGGAATTTTCTGGAGAAAAGCTTGCAAAATGAATATTTAATTCGTACTTTTGCATCAGCAAAAGATTATTTACGATAAAAGGATTTACCATGAAAAGAATTCTTACTTTGGCGGCAGTTGTCGCGGCAACCGGATTTGCCTCGGCATATGCTCAGACCTACAAGGAATGGGACGACGTAAGCGTCACCCACCTTAACCGCGAACGTGCCCACACACTCGGCATTCCGCTTGCTGATGCGTCTGCCTTAAATTCCACAGAAATAGAACAATCGCCCTACTATAAATCGCTCAATGGAGTTTGGAAATTCAAATGGGTTGCCGACCCCGGTAAAACCCCGGCAGGGTTCGAGGCTCCGGAATACTCAGTAGACGGTTGGGACGATATCGATGTGCCGGCTGCATGGCAAGTCTACGGCGTGCGAAACGACAAGAAATGGGACAAGCCGCTATATTGCAACGTGGCTTACCCATTCAGTTATGACGAGAAGACATACAGCGTGATGGCAAACCGCCCCGGATGGTTCACCTACAACGAGAACATGAAAAATCCTGTCGGAAGCTACCGACGCACATTCACCGTACCACATGAGTGGGACGGCAGGGATGTCTATGTCCGATTCAACGGCGCCGGACACGGCTACTATGTATGGGTCAACGGCAAGTTTGCCGGATATGCAGAAGATTCATACCTTCCCTCCGAGTTCAAGATCACAGACCTTCTTCAGGATGGAGAAAACACCATAGCCGTACAGGTCTACAGGTTTACGAGCGGGTCTTTCCTTGAGTGTCAGGACTACTGGCGAATGACCGGCATCACACGCGACGTATTCCTTTGGTCGGCTCCAAAGACTCAGATACGCGACTATTTCGCCAAAACAACTCTTACCGACAACTACACCAACTCGACCGTAGACATAGAGACCTTGATAGAGGGTGCTCCCATCAATGGCAATCTTACTGCCAAGATCATAGACAATGGAGCTGTCTTGGCTGAAAAGACAATTGCAGTAAGCCAAACCGGGATCTACAATCTTTCCATACCGGTCAGCAGCCCAAGGCTCTGGAATGCCGAACAGCCTAACCTCTATGATCTCTCCCTCACGCTTACCGACGAGGACGGAAACGAAATAGATGTGCGCGGCCATAAGCTGGGATTCCGACAGATCGAGATCGGGAAGAAGGGTGAAATCCTTATCAACGGGCAACCGCTTCTCATCCACGGCGTAGACCGTCACGATTTCAGCGGAGAATATGGACGCACAGTGCCACGCGAAGAGATGGAGAAGGATGTGATGACAATGAAGAGCCTCAACATCAATGCAGTGCGCACAAGCCATTATCCCAACAATCCCTATTTCTATGACCTATGCGATAAATATGGCCTTTATCTGATAGCTGAGGCAGACGTGGAATGCCACGCCAACACCGGACTTTCGAGTGTGGAAGCATTCAAGAATGCAATGGTGGAGCGCAACGAGAACCATGTGCTTTGGATGCGCAATCATCCGAGCATCATCATATGGTCTTATGGCAACGAATCCGGCAATGGCCCTAACTTCAAAGCCGTATCGACCGCAATCAAGAAACTCGACAAGACCCGGCTCACCCACTATGAGGGCAACAGCGACTATGCCGACGTGTCAAGCACTATGTATGGTGGCGTAGATTGGATGGAAAGCATCGGACGCGACCGACTCAACCAGGCAAACAGCGGTCAGAAAGTGAAGCCTCACCTTCAGTGTGAGAACACCCACTCAATGGGCAACTCAATGGGCAACCAGAGAGAATTCTATGATGTCTATGAGAAATATCCGGCATTGGCTGGAGAGTTCATCTGGGACTGGAAAGACCAGGGACTGAAAATGCCTGTTCCGGGCAACCCCGACAAGACATATTGGGCATACGGCGGAGACTTCGGCGACAATCCTAACGACGGCAACTTCTGTATCAACGGTGTAGTATTCCCCGATTGTTCCTACTCAGCAAAAGCCCTCAACGTGAAGAAGATCTACCAGCCGGCAGACTTCATCATGAAAGACAGCGTCAAATATGAGTTTGAGATTAAGAATAAACAAGCATTCCTCGATCTTTCTTCCTACAATATCAGCTATACAGTATTGGAAGATGGCATAGAGATAGACAAAGGCACCGTTGAAAATATTGATGTGAACGGAGGTAAGTCGCAGAGCTTCACACTCTCAAATCTCCTGCCTGCCAACCCTGCAGAAGGTGCGGAATATTTCGTGCGTTTCTCTGTTACAAACAAAGAAGCCACTCCTTGGGCTGAAGCCGGCTACGAGGTGGCTTCCGAGCAATTCAGACTGCGCGATGCGCTTCATAAGGATACATATGTAGCCAAAGCTAACGATAAAATCGAAATTGAGGAAGGCACCAACAGCTATACCCTCAGCACACCTGCATTCACGGCAGTTTTCTCCAAGGCTTCCGGACAACTTTCCGCCTACACTTTTGGGGATAACAAAATCATTGACAAAACAATCAAGCTGAATGCCTACCGTCTGCCGACCGACAACGACGGACGCCAGAAAGGAACATGGGAAAGCCTTGGTCTTCGCAATTTGAAAGCCACTCCAGGCAAATGGACAACAACCGTCAACGACAACGGAAGCGTGACTCTTACTGTCAACAATACATATAAAGGCGATGGAACCTCCCCGATGTCGTTCAAGACACAGATGTCTTACACTGTGATGCCGGATGGAGTAATAGTAGTAAGTTCAATCATTACCCCTTCGAGAAAGAATGTGATAATCCCGCGCCTCGGTTTCACATTCGATATGCCGAAAGAATATGAGCAATACACATGGTTTGGACGTGGACCATGGGAAAACTACCGCGACCGCAAGGAGTCTTGCTTCCCGGGTCTTTACCACAGCACTGTCACAGACCAATGGACATCATATATCTTGCCGCAAGAGACCGGAAACAAGGAAGAAGTGCGTTTCATCACTTTAACCGACGGCGGAGACAGCGGCCTTATGGTAGTCGCTCCCGGACAGATGTCGGCAACAGCTACACATTGGCGTGCAGGCGACAATATCAGCGGCCAGAACCGTGCCAAGCACCCATATGAAGCGAAGTTTACCGACAAAACAGTAGTGTGCATAGACGCAGCAATGCGTGCTCTCGGAAATGCAAGCTGCGGACCGGACGTGCTTGACAAATACGAACTGCGCTCGCAGACCACCGCTTTCGATTTCATATTGATGCCGATCACCACTAAGCTCACAGACAGCGAGCTCGTAGAGATGGCGCGCGTGGCAAGCCCACAATGTCAGCCAGTTGTGATTTCAGCTGATAAAGGAGTTGTGACCCTTACTACATCAACAGAGGGAGCTACAATAAGCTATAGCCTTGATAATGGCGCAACCTACCAACAATATTCTGCACCATTCACACTTTCAGAAGGAGGATATGTGATGGCATACGCTGAAAAGGATGGCATGGCACGCAGTCTTGTGACTGATGCTGATATCGAGATGTTTATCGACAAGAGCAAATGGAGTGTCTACAGAGTAGACAGCAACCAGGGTGGCGGCGAAGATGTCAAGAATGCTATCGACAATAATCCCTCCACAATCTGGCATACGAGCTACGGCAATAATCAGACATCTTGCCCACACGAGATAATTATCGACATGCACGACACCTACGAGGTGACAGCCTTTGTGTATGAAGGACGTGGCGATATGAGCAACGGACGTGTCAAAGAATATGAGGTATATTTCGGCAATAATCCTGAAGTGTGGGGTGCTCCGGCTGCTACCGGCACATTCAAGGACATAGCAGGAGAGCAGATCGTAGAACTTCCGGCTCCCGTCAATGCAAGATATTTCAGGCTTATAGCCCGCTCTGAAGTGAACAACAATGCATGGTCGTCAGCAGCAGAACTCGGCATACTTACATTAAGGAAGACAGAGCCAGAATCTGACACATCCGAAACAAAGATATTCGAACCATCAACAGTCTACTATATTCAGGAAGCAGAGTCAGGGTTATTCCTACACAGCGACACCAACGGGACCGACGGAAAATTCCGTTTAGGAAAACTTGACACTTCAAATCCATCTTATCAGTTTTCGCCTAAGCTCAAGAATCATTTCACATCTTTCTTTACATTCCGCACCGGGGATGGATATATGACTGAAGGCGACAATTACTGGAAAACAGGACTTGGCAACAATGAACCTGCTACAGCAAAAGCAGTGCAGGTGGAGAAGGCTGAAGGAGGCTACAACATGCGAGCAATGTGGAAGAGCAGTTCTGACTATTTCGGAGTGGACAGTAGGAATATTGGTTCTTATATATATACCGACAAGAAAAATCCGGTGCTATTCAAGTTTCTTACAGCTGAAGAAGCGGGCGTAAGATCCATGTATGCCACGCAGGCGAGTGTATATGATGCCGACGGAAAGATCGGAATCAAGGTTGATGGACGGGCAATCGTATCGGTGAGCGATACCGACGGCACGCTTCTCGCGAAAGAGACAGTCACAGATGCAGGGCTTGTACCGGTAGCCCAGCCGGGGGTCTATATCGTCTCGGTAGCTACTTCGGGACATCCTGCTTCAGTGCATAAGCTCATCGTGAAGTAAAAAAAATCAACTTTTTCTATTCTTTTACACGCCTTCGGTCTATGGGCCGAAGGCGTGTTTCACTTGATGACACTTTGTAATAAAATATTTATTGAGTAAATTCTTTTTATAATTAATTTATAAGCATTTATAGGGGAGTGAAAATCTACGGATGTAACGCTGTGTGATGCTATGAAATTTGCATAACAATGGTTTTTTGCCTAATTTTGCAACCATGAAAACAAGATTCGCACTCATAATGACGATGTTTGTGATGGCCGCCGGATGCGCCCACAGAAACGCACACGAGAGTCTCATTGAAGCTGATCGACTCGTAAACGAGCAGCCGGATTCTGCCATTAAGATTCTGGAAAAGTTTGACAGTCGAGACGCTGACCAGGAGACGCAGGCATGGCATGCACTGCTGCTCGCCAAAGCAAACGAGAAGGCTTTGAAACGCTTTCACAATGATTCGCTGACAGAGATGGCTGCGGATTATTTCAGAGGGCGCGGCGACAGTCTTGAGATCCAGGCATTGTATTATAACGGAGTAATCCACGGCTATAATAAGGACTATGCCTCTGCCCTGATCTCGCTGATTGAGGCAGCGAAGAAAGCAACCTCCGCCGGAGATGACTTCTACTGCGGTATGGCATACCGTGAGCAGGCAGACATATACCGTTCGCTGTTGGTCGAGTCGAAACATCTCGAATATGCTGACTCTGCACGCCATTATTTTGAGCTTGCCAAGAAGCCTGTGCATGCCATCGGTGAGGAGTTATCGCTCGCAGAAGCCCTCATATCGCTTAATCGCACGGACAGCGCACTCATGATGCTCGCCTACGCACGTCTCAATCCGGAGATGAAGGATGCTCCGGCATTCAACGCCGCCTATCACAGAGCCATGGCAAATGCCATGCTCAACCGCAAGGAATATAAGTCGGCAATCAACCATCTTGACTCCGTAGAGATGTTCGCCTACGAGCTGACTTCAACAGAATGGTCCAAGAAGGCACGTATCTTCTGCGCAATGGAGGATTACGGTTCGGCTGAGAAGGCACTTGAAGAGGCAAGAGTGTATATGTTTGAGCCGGCAGACACAGCAGAATTAGACCTCAGCGAAGCAATATTGGCGGCTGGACTCCATGACTATCACACCGCCTATGAGGCTTTCAACCGATACTACGGAAAGTTTGTCGATTCTCGCCAGCATCTGCTGACACATCCATATACAGCTATTGTAAGCGATTACTATAAAGAGCAGTCTGAACGACGGCACGAAGAACTCGGCACGACTCGCCGGATGATGTGGATGGCGGCAGTTATCGCAATACTCCTTGTAGCCCTCATAATTGCTGTCACTCTCTTCTACCGACGGCGGCTAAAAGAGAAAGCAGACCAGAGCGAAACTCTCGTCGCCGACATAGACCGATTGCAAAAGATAATCGACCGACATAACGCGGAGGCGGCAGCCGTGCATGACACTTCTACCGAGAAAAAACAGACTCCGCGCCACTACGCCATCATCAATTCTTTGTGCGAGATATCAAGCTGCGTGCCGGAAACCAGCGACGGATATGCGATATTAGGCAAGAACGTCACACGACTCGTCTCGACGCTCCATAGCGATGAGACCATTCGGGGAATAGAGAGTTTCGTGAATGACTATTTCGACAACATCATGTCGCGCTTCCGGGAGCAGTATCCGGGAATGACAGAGCGCAACTACCGCTTCGCGATGCTATCCTTCGCCGACTTCTCGATACAGTCGATAACGACTATACTCGAACTGAAATCGACCGGAGCAGCCCGCACGATGCGGCACCGCATCAAAAAGCATATCGAGGAGCATGAGTCTAAGGACAGAGAGCAGTTCCTATCAATGCTTTAGATGAATGAATAATTATTAACTCAAATTTCGCAAGCTCTAAAATTCTCACGCAAAGAGCGCAAAGGCGCAAAGTTTCAGTATATAAGGAAGCTTCGCGTCGCGGTTATGGCGAGCACGCTAAGATTACGGGCTGCTTCGCATCGCCCGGAGCCCACAGAGAACAAGCGCAGTTCCTGCGCTAAGAGATTGCGAATCAATCTGCAAGAACAAGCGAAACTTAAATTATTAATTAAAGATTACGAATTATGAAACAATTGGCAATAACTATTTCGATACTTCTGATTGTATCATTCGCGGCTCAGGGAGTGATCGTAAATCCTATGGACTTTAAGGATACTGAGAAGGTTTACAACGATTATGTGGAACTCCTTAGGAAGCATGACGTCTACATCGACCTACCTCAAAATTACACCCCTGCTTGTATCCGGGGAGTCTCTGAGGTAAAGCGATCTATGGGTAGAGGTGAAGAATTCTTAAATATAGACTGCAACCCTATCGACATAGGAGCAATCGTGGAGGAGGATAGCTGCCGGGTAGCCATATGTTATCCGCAAATGATCGCAAACTTCACTACTCCATTCTACATGTGGGATGTACAAGGAAGCAGATGGATTGAATCTGACCTCAGGATGATTCATAACGACATGCACCTTGACGTAAGACCTATGGTCAAGATCATAGCCGAAGAAGATATGTCGCAATATGCCAATGCAGACACTGCGGCTATCTATGAGTTCGACCTGCGACATTCTTTCATGGATAACTATTCACGCGGAGTCGGCATCTATCTCAGGAAAAAGAATCATCCGGCAATGCTGCTCAGACTGATGTTTAACTACAGCTCCTTTCAGGATAAAGACAAGTATATACGTCAAGCTCTCGACAACATACGCTTCGGAGACAATCCCTCAGAGACCTTTGTGGAACTCGAGAAAAATAAAAGTGGGAAGTCAGACTTTGCATTTCCTTCCAGATATAGGATGTTTACCGGTATTCTTCCGGCCATAAACGACGAGACTCTTGATGAGATCAACCGTGTGAAAGCATGGTGTGAGGAGCACGGAATAAAAGAACTCCCACGACTTGACGATGCCGTATTAGATGCATTGAACAAAGCCAGAGCATCACGACAAAAGGCCTATACTGAGGCGGATTCGATACTTGGCTCCGATCTTCCTGAAGATAAGAAGATACTGCTACCAAGGATGTGCGACAGAATGGCTCAATTTCCGGGAGATGAAAATGGCCGCAATAAATACTGGGAATGGCTTGAGAAAAACATGCGTTATCCCAAAGCGGCGGCAGCCAAAGGCATCGAAGGATCAGTCTTCTTGAGCTTTACAGTATGTGCAGACGGATCCATCAAGGATGTATCAATAAACGACATGGGCAACGCCACGGATGAATCCTTGAAAAAAGAGGCACTAAGACTGTTCAGGTCAATGCCGAGATGGACCCCTGCGACATATAAAGGCAAGCCGGTCAACACTCGTGATTTTGGAATCGTGTATTTCATGTTGCCTAAGAAGGAAGTTCGGGAGGGGAGTCAGAAAACAACAGTCTCTGATACACCTGAAGAACACATATACGATATGAAAGGTATCCCGGTTGCGCCAAAGTTCAATGGGGGAGCCGACGGACTTGCAAAGTGGATTCAGGAGCATATTCAGTATCCGGCAAATGCCGCAAAGACAAAGATCGAGGGACGCGTAATCGTGGAGTTCATCATCGACAAGAATGGAGCGGTCAGTGCGGCTAAAGTGGTCAGGGGCATCAATGACTCCCTAAACAATGAGGCTCTTCGCGTCATAAGGAGCCTGCCACGCTGGACTCCGGGATATGCCAACGGCAAACCTGCAAATACACGATATACCTATCCTGTCACCTTCCGCCTCGCAAAAGCTAAGTGATTAATCAGTTGCGCCATGGAGTGTAGTAAGCGCACTCCGTGCGCGTCAACGCGTCTCCTTCAACCGACTTTTCCAAGTATGACGCTAATTTATATCTAAGCTATAGAAAGTGAACTGGAGACTCAAATGAATAGTGCTCACAGTCAATGGGAAATATGAATTCAATCTTGTGGGCATGAAGTAAAAGCCGATCCGATTCCCTTCCGGTTTTCATGCCATATAAGCGGTCGCCGACAATGGGCATGCCGAGTCCCATTTTAGAGGCGGCATGAACACGCAATTGATGTGTACGGCCGGTGTGGGGATGGAATATCACGCGGCTTCTGCCTTCCTTGACCTCGATGAATTCGTAATGCGTGACTGCCTCCTTACCCTCTTTCATATCCACTCGCTGACGTGGACGGTCAAGCCAATCGGGAATGAGCGGAAGTTCAATGCGTCCACTGCGAGGGATTCCCATTGATTCATAATCTCCTTCCAATATGGCTATATATGTCTTCTTGACCTTACGCATGGCAAACATGGTCTGGAGCAATTTGAAGGAAAGCGGACCGAAGGAGGCTATCAGTAAGCCGGACGTATCTTGATCGAGGCGGTGGACCATCTTCACCTGTCGGTCCGGTCCATATTTTTCCTGAAGCCATTCCTGAACGGAAACTGCCTTACCCTTACCCGGAACCGAGAGCATACCGGATGGTTTGTCGACTACGCAGAACCATCGGTTTTCGAATATGATTCGTGGTTCCCTATGCGTTATGGATCGGATTTCAGTGTCAAGAGGAGGCTCTATGTCAAGCCCTTGAAGCATCCATGTGAGCACAGGCAGGCACTTGCCCCTGCAAGCTGGATAATGGTTGCCATGGTTACGCACGTCGCCACCTTTTGGCTTGCCATACCAGTATTCGGCCATTGACACAGGTGTCAATCCCTTCAGATATGCAGCTTGCAGCAGTTTTGGGGCACAGCACTCGCCTGCACCGGAAGGGGGTATTTTCAATGGAGTCTCTGCAAAAATCTCACTTAGGCTACGGTTTTCGCCGCGTGCGTTGAGCACACGAAAACTATCGAACAGCCATTTTTGCAGGTCTTCAGAATCGGACCGGCGTTTTTCTTTCATGGCATCGAGAATAGTCTCGGCTTCTTTAAGTTTGGACTCGTAGGGTTCGAGTTCGGCTGCCACTTTCTTCTTAAGACGATGGAGCTCCGCTTTCTCGAACTGACTTTGACGAATCATGGCGATTAGTTCCTCATCATCGATATTTCCCGACTTTCTTTTGGCATCCCGCTGCTGCTTCGATTGGCGGCAATTTTCTTTATATGCGGAGACCTCGGCATCAAGACTCACCTTTGCACGCTCATATTCGCTTCTTATCTTTGCCAAGAATTCCTTCTCGAATCGAGCAATCTCTATGTTCTGACGTGAAATATCTGTTTCCTTAGTTTTGAAATGACCGTCGGGTTGAAGATAGTCGAACACCGGACCGACAAAGTCAGTATGGTGGAAACCGGTATCGCCAAGCTGTCCTGAGAAAGCATAGAGAGTGTGACGCTTCCCCTCGGCATCCTCGGCGATGAGTACGCCAAGCATCTTCCCTGCCTCAAGTTCACGGCAGAGACAGACATCCTCAAGACACTCGCTTTTCTTCAGCGTCTCGATCCTGAGTGTCAATTCCCGGAAAGCCTCGTCGCAAGCGGCATCGGGGATGTAGGCGAAGGGGTTGTTCATACGTTTTGTGTTGTACGATTTAGTCTATATTCTGAAGAGTAAACCTTTGTTTACTTAAGTTTCTGATTTGGCAAGTTACTATTATGTAGATATTTATCTCACGCAAAGGCGTAAAGGACTCGCAGGGATGAGATGGGTACTTAATCTATCTTCCGAATTGGGAGCGGAGCATGTGGACTACCTCTTCGAGCTCGGGAAGATAGTCTATCTTTTTCAGTTTTATTTCTGTCTTCTTACAGAAATCGTCCATAAAAGCTTCACTAAATCTGTCATCCACCAAGAATTCTTCCGGATACACCTCCATGGATATGAGAGTAAAAGCCAACTGATTGATGAGTTCATCCTCGGCGTGGGGAGTCTCCGACTTCTGCATCACCGGAAACATCATACCTTCATCATTGACCAGCACCATCAACAGAGGATAAAACACCCCCTCCTTGTTTTTGACAGGAGACTGCATGTGCATGACCTTACACTGGAATGCTCCCACGCGCTGCATTGTCTTAAGCCGACCCCCAGCAAGCACATTGGTAAACAAAGGAGTAGGGAAACTAACATTTACAACCTTCGGCGTAACAGTCTCCGACCATTTGAATGACCCGTCTTTTTGCATCTCAAGCATCGGAATATGATCACCACTGACAGATGATGGATAATAGCCATCCTCTCCAAATCCAAGTTTTCCGAGTTCCGCCAAAGTCATCCCCTTTACTCTTGAGGCGACTTCAATACCTGCTTTAAGCGCTATTCCGAGATCTGACATTTCATGCTCGTTAAGTTCAGTCTTGATGAAACCACGGTCATACCTTATAAATTCAGGATAACCGTTAGGACGGCACATCTTGATATGACGTTCATTGGCAACTGTCCGAATCAGCTTTTTCTGTGCGGATGTAAGATTTGATTCTGAGGCATTCTCATAGTCACAGTTCAGACAATCATAAGTCAGGAACATTTCGAACGGATCCGTACCGGGTAAGCGATTGACGGAATTCAAGTATGTAGTAAATCCTGTGATCCCTTTATAAAGGCCAAGCGCAAAGTGCTGTCCACCATTTCCCATGACGCAGCAATATCCAGTTTCCCCATCCGGGAGACGGACACCGAATATCATGCTATCGTCAAGTTCGTCCCATAATTTCTGTATACGGAATTGCAAAGCTACTGCAATAAGGTCTTCTTTATTCATAATATATGATTTTAGGATTATTTCCCACAAAGTTAATACTTTTTGTTTAACCAACCTAATGAAATTTCAAAAAGTCAATTTTGGGGATATGTGTCTGCTCGCTTTCTCCCTGATATCTGATTATCTCGTTGGTTTCAATCATTTCCATATGCGAATTTACGGGTTCTTCTTTAATTTAGTTGAAAAAACTTTAGGATGGAGAACACGCAGAGGGCACAGGGGTGGTGGGAGCGCAGTAAATATTTTTTGCCAACTTGAACTTAAATGTTAGGCTCAGAACTTATCAAAGCGCAAGAACTGGCAGATTTTCACAGAATTAATTATTCTCGAAAGCTATCCTTTAGGTATGACAATATGGGATGAGAGACTTGGATTTATACTTTGGTATTATATTGGCTCGGATCTTCTCAGCACAGATGTTGTCGGAATGAGCACAGAAATCATAAATTTTCAACTAATTTGAATAAGAACCAATTTACGTATTAATTTTGAGATTTCGCTAATATTTTTGAAAAATCGGAACAAAATCGTTGTAGGATTCAAAAACTATTATTAATTTTGCGATTGCAGACCGCAACGCGGAAGCCCGGTCAAGGGCAAAGCGGGAGGGACTGCAGACATAATAGAAAGCGTTTACTTGACGCTCTTTCTTGGCTTGTAGAAACTTCGCAACTTTCAATCACTGTCAAGAATGTAGCAAACAGTAGATGCCTTGTGGATGTGTATATTCCGTTATTGGTAATCGCGTGAGCGAGTGCTATTGACGCATGACATACACATATTCCGCGTGAGGCTTCTGCAAGTTTGCTCGTTCTACGGTGATGGGCAATGCGAAGGCCTCTACAAGCGGAACGAGCAACAGTACGGCTCTCACGCTTTTTTTTGTTTTACAGCCATTAAGGAGAAGCAGTGGCAGTAATAAGTATGAAAAGTGAAAGTCTTCCACTTTAAATCATTTCGACATCTTTTGCTTATGGCAGGAGCATGCTTGGTTTGTTTTTTAGGGTCAATCAGTTTTATATCCTGTTCTTCTGCTAAAATCATCGCACTCACATGTCAAGAACGACAGATTGAGATTTATGTAGATGACGAGTATCTTGGGAGAGATCTCGTATACTACACTGTACCAAAAGGACGCGAATATATTGAAGTCTCATGCAGAGATAATGGAATTGAGGTGTATCACCGAAGAATTAATGTAAGGTCCAGAAATGGGAATCTTATAGAACTTCAAATTCCAAAGAATTATAAGTATTCAAATAAACCATATTAATTTAACCATCATGAAGAAATATCTTTTTCTATTGATGGCTGTATTCTGTTGTGTCTCAGCATCGGCAGATAAGAAGGCCAAGGTAATCAAAATTACTGTCCAACCTCAAGAAGCAGCCATCTATGTTGATAACAATCTTATTGGCTATGGGTACGGAGAATTCACTCGTCCTCCTAAAAAAAATCAAGTTGCAATCATAAGAGTTGAATGTGATGAGTATACAACTGCCAACTCAAAATTCTATGGAGGTGACGAAAGAAATTCTCTTTCATTTAACCTAATGCAAGATGGATTCTATCGCGGATCGGCAGCCTCTGGTCTTGTAAATAAATATATGACTATTACTCTGGATCCTCAATATTACACAATTGATAGCGAAGGAAAGGTGAATAGTGAATCTGCATGGAAACTTCTCCACCAAATACTGCTGAATTATTTCCCAGAGATAGAAACAACGGATTTCCATGGAGGGTATCTTCAGACTCCTTGGAAATATAAAACTTTCAATATGTCAGAGAAACAACTTCGTAATCGTGTGACGGTTCGAGATGTGACAACACCTGACCGTGTAGCCTTCCAGATTAAGATATCGTCTGAAGTAGCAGGGGCGATGCAGGCTAGACATGGTGAATTTGATGAAGTCGATCGTCTGCCTAAAGAATTAGAACCAATGGTAGAAGAACTCCAAACCAGAATTGGGAAAGCAAGTAGCATTTAATAACCATAATATTAACTAAGATGAAAAGAACATTTCTTTCATTGTGCATAGCAGGAGTCATTGGGTTGACAGCTAATGCACAAAGTTTCGTCGAAACATTCGATGCAAACTCACTCGGTTGGACCGAGAGTGCCGGGGAAAGCAATTCTGGCACAGCCATCATCGACAAAGGTGTAATGACCATTAAATCGAAAGGTGATTCTAAGTTTGGTCGCCTCGCCGCAAACCTAAATGGCTTTGCGAAGGGAAGCGAGAATACTGCATTCGAAACCCATTGTTACGCTCCTCTCGATGTGAAAAAGCCTTTCGAGATTATCGCCAACGTAAAAATGGATAATCTTGATCTTGAACGTCAAGCCGGCATGATCTTCAACTATCGCGATTTTGGTAACTACTATGCTTTTGTGTTCAATAAAGAAGCCGTAACCTTCCTTCGTTTTGTTGATAATCGCTGCGTGGGAAGCATCACACAAGATATCAAATGGGGAAAGGCAGAAAAGGGCAAACATGATCAGGTCTGGAAACTAATCAGTGATAATGGAGTGCTTCAATTCTTCGTCAACGACATGGAGATTCTTAAAGTACGCTATATGCCACTTGACTTCACCGGCATCGGTTTCTATACCATCGGTAAACAAACACTTGTCGTAGACGATGTGACTTTTACTCAAAGATAGTCAGTTAAGATTATTACAGAATACAAAGGAGGCGATGTTGCTGATCGTCTCCTTTATATTGTACTAATTATCTATAATCCTAAAAGATTCATCTTCTCCCGAGACCCAGTTCATGCCTGACGTAAGCGCAGTAGCAGTTTTCACGATAGCGATACCACGCATCAATAAGGTCGTAGTCATACATGACATCCTTGAATGCACCAAAAGGATGACGGCAATCCAATGCCCTCTGTACATCCCGGATAAAGCGATTGCCTAATGACTGCTCGTTGGCGAAATCTGACATCCATTCCAATTGTTCCCAAGTTCTTGGAGGATCAATTTCTTCAGGAAGATCCTGAACTGCCTTTATATATTTCACTTCCTCAATCTCCCAGTCTTTAAGCTCATATTCAAGATTATCCGGCAACTCCTCCATATCAACATATTCTCGGTATTCATCCATCTGCATCTGATGAACCTCACCATAGGTAAGATTGTCCATATCATACCGGACTGTTTGACCCATACTGAGCGATTCAGCTAACTTCTGAACAAACTCATCGATATCTTTTGCTTTATCCATATAGTTTCAGCATATTAAGAGATTGTATTTTTATCTTTGTTTTTAGCTTTTGCTGTGAGAGACTTGATTGTGTCGAGATAGGCTCGCTCTACGGGAGAGAGCTCTCGAACTTGGAATTTGCGATATTCCTCTTCTGCTTTTTCCATGGCCTGCTGATGGCTTACCGATCCAGGACCGTCAAGCAGAGACTGACCTGTAGATGAAAGTATGTTGTCGAGTTGCTGGACATAGTCACTCATATACATAGGAAGGCGACGCATCGCTTGAATTTCCGCAAAGTCAAAGTAACCGGAAACAAGGTTGTTAAGAATCTTCAGTTCATCTTCATTGAGATAGTTTTTTGCAATCTTTGCATCCCTAAGCGTTGGATGATCTCCTTTGAAGGAAGTAAGTCCCATGAGAGGTGCATCCCCGTCTGCTCGCTCATAAATCACCTCCGCTGCTGTGTGGCCATGAGCGGCAAAATGGAGCTTGTTCTGCACAATTTTGAAGAATTTGACGGATATTTCGGAACGTGGGTCATAGTCGACAGCTGTGGCATAGAGATCCAATACCTGACGGTACATGACCTTTTCGGAGGAGCGGATATCACGGATTCGGTCAAGAAGTTCACGCCAGTAAGCTCCGCCGCCATTACCCTTAAGGCGCTCATCATCCATAGTGAAGCCCTTGATGATATATTCCGTCAGGCGTTCGGTGGCCCAGCGGCGGAAATGAGTGGCTATCTTCGAGCGGATGCGATAACCCAAGGAAATAATCATATCGAGGTTATAGAAAGGAATCTCTCGAGAGACCTGACGTGAACCTTCTTGGCGAACCTGTCGGAAATTCCGACAGGTTGAGTCTTCATCCAATTCTTCATCCTCGTATATATGCTTGATGTGCTCTACTACATTGCTTCGCGAAGTCTGATACAGCTCCGCCATTTGCTGCTGGGAGAGCCAGACGGTCTTATCTGTGAACTTGACGTCAATGTGCGTGTGGCCATCTTCTCCTTGATATATTATTATCTCGTTGTTGTCCATAATAATTATTACTTTATACGCGCGTTGGCGCATGCGGAGCATGCTTTATTACTAAACAAAGCATTTGAGCGAATACTCGACAGGGCAATGATGTATATTCTTAGGGTTTACGGATGTAGTGGGGCATTTCTTCGGGGATGACCATGGAGAGCTCCACGAGGCCGCCGAGGGTTCCGTCTGTTTTATGCCAGCGGGTCTGGTAGATCATCTTGCGTTTCCCTTCCTTTGAGATGGTGTAGGCGTTGGAGCCTCCTTCAGTCAGGAGACGGCGGATGATGCCACGTGAGCGCTCGTTGTGATAATCCATGATGTTATGGCCTATCAGATCGGCACCTCCGCGCGAAGCGAATGTCTGGCGCGAACGCTCGTTCAT